>JAWOGL010000278.1:0-7603 GCA_046496945.1 Desulfonatronovibrio sp. | reverse complement strand
GCAAAGCGTGTGGAGTTAGCCCATTCCAAAGCTTGATCAAAGTCTTTAACCTTCATCACAGAAAGTACCGGTCCGAATATTTCTTCTTGAGCCAAGCGATGTTCTGGCTTGATGTCTCCAATTATGGTCAAAGGGACATAATAACCGCTTTCCGGATTTTCATTTTCCCTGCTTAGCAGCAAGCTTCCTTCCTGTTTACCAATCTCAATGTATTCTTTGATTTTTTCCTGGGCTCCGGCATCTATGACTGGTCCCATATAGTTCGCAGGATCTTCTGCTGGACCTATTTGTATGGATTTAGAAGCTTCCAGAAGTCTATGAATGAATTTTTCATAGATTGGCTCTAAAACTATGACTCTGGAACAGGCAGAACACTTCTGCCCCTGATATCCAAAAGCCGAATATACTATATCCAAAACTGCTTCATCCAGGTCTGCATCATCATCCACTATAGCAGCATTCTTTCCACCCATTTCCGCAACAACTGATTTAACAAAATCCTGTCCTGGCTGGACCTTAGCTGCTTTCTCAATAATACGCAGTCCAACTTCTACAGACCCGGTAAAAGCGATCATGCTGATATCAGGATGCTCCACTATATAATCCCCGATATCCTTGCCTTTACCAGGAACATAGTTGAACACTCCAGCAGGAATCCCTGCTTCCCTGTAGATCTGACACAAGGTATTGCCCACCACTGAGGATACAGCGGATGGTTTATAAAGCACACAATTGCCTGTGACCATGGCTGCTGAAGTCATACCGCAGCTTATAGCTAAAGGAAAGTTCCAGGGAGCAAAAACAGCAGCCAATCCCTTGGGCTGATAAAAGTAGTAATTCAACTCTCCAGGAGCACGACCCATTCTACGGGGTCTGCCTAATCTGATCATATCCCGGGCATAGTATTCCATAAAATCTATGGCTTCAGCTACGTCGCCATGGGCTTGGGCCCATTGCTTACCTGTTTCCAAAACCTGCCAGGCAGACAGTTTATATATGTTGCGCCTGGCTATATCAGAGGCTTTAAATAAGTACTTGGCCCTATCTTCAGCTGAAAGATCCCGCCAATCTGGAAAAGCTCCTTTTGCAGCTTGAATAGCCTGATCCACTTCCCTGGTTCCAGCCTGACAGACATGACCGATTATCTCCGCAGGATTAGCAGGATTAACCGAGGGCTGGGTCTCTTCTGTAACTACCTCCTTGCCGTCAATAAACAGGGGATAAGTTGCTCCCAACTCTTGGCGTACAGCAGATATGGCCTGGGGAAAGGCCTCTCTTTCTTCCTGTTTAGTAAAATCAACAAAGGGATGGTTGTTGAAACGATCAGAGGGCTTTAAGGGGGCTGGCTTTCCTGGAGTAAACTTACCTTGGGCATGTTCTTCCGCAAGCACTTCTTCAGGATCTCTTAACAATGCCTCCATTTGTTCCCCTTCCACAAAGCTTTGACGCAAGAAAGACTCATTCGCTGTGTTTTCTAATAATCTGCGCACCAAGTATGCCATTCCAGGAATCAATTCTCCGTAGGGACAATACAGCCTGACCCGTTTGGCTACTTTCAACAGCCCCTTGCGCACCGGCTCAGCCATACCATAAAGCACCTGAAATTCATATTGTTTTTCCGGAACATTCAAAGCATTGGCCATTTCCTGAACAGCGGCTATAGATCTGATATTATGGGAACCACAGGCCAGATGGCAAATATCATGGTTTTCCAATATCTTTTGGGCTTGACGTTCAAAGGCTGCATCTGTCTCTGCCTTAATGGTGTAAACAGGTATCTCCCAATTAGCCTGTTTGGCAAATATGGTTTCGTAATCCCAGTATGCTCCTTTTACCAGGCGAATGGAGATAGGCAAACTCTCGCGCCTGGCCCAGGAAAGCAACTGCTCCAGATCATGATCAGTATCTTTAAGATAAGACTGCAAGACTACAGTCAAAAAAGGATAATCTCGAAATTCGGGCTCAGATCTTAATCTGCGGTATACCTCTAATGTTATGTCCTTGAACTTATATTGCTCTACATCAATACATAAATGGGCCTCTATTTCCATCGCCTTTCTTAATACAGGCCTTAATCTCTCACATATACCCTGTACAGATCCTTCAAAATCAGATGGTCTGGCCTGAGAATAAAGCGCAGAAGGCTTGATGGAGATATTTATCTTAGGAGCATGTCCCCAGTCCAGGGCTTCATTGCTCTGCAGACTGGACCACTTCTGACTTTCCACAGCCAAGGCTTGCATTAACTCCAAATAATTTTGCTGATAAATCCGGCCTTCTTCTTCACTGACAGTAGCTTCGCCCAGGATATCAACTGTAAAAGCAAATCCGTCCTTGCGCAGTTTATTCAGGTTCTTGATGGCCTGCTGAGTGTTTTCTCCGATAATGAATTGTTTAGCCATGTTCTCAATATTGGAGCTAATGGTCTTGCCCATTACTTTTCCAGCTAGTCCCTTGCCAAAGCCTGCCCCTTTGGCACCCCATTTAAGAACTGCAGGCAAGTCTTGATCTTCAGAGGCGAAATATTCCTTGATATGCCTAGTAAGAGATTCTCCTGTATTCAAGTAGGGCAAGACATCCACAAATCGGAACAACTGCACTTTAAACTCTTCATTGCGCATACTCCAATCCATCACTTTGCCGGTCCACCATCCCTTATTAAAGACAGAAGGGGCTTCTCCAGATATGCTATTAAAAAACTTTTTACCTCTTTCCTTAATACTGGGGTTCAGATCTTTCTTGTCCATTTGAAATCTCCTTTTATAACATCAGTTTCACTTAATAAAGAATCAATCCTTAAACTAAAATCTTGGTTATCTGGAATTGATAAAGTCTTATTCTCCATCAAAGAGTTAGAATAATGCTATTCTGTATTCTCAGGTAAAAAACGCTGCATATAATCATGAAAGCGCTGCACATGGCCTTGGGCCAAATCATAGGCCACATCTGCCTTGCCCTGCTCTATGGCCTGGACAATACGAACCAGATCCTGATAATTCTCTTTTAAAATTTCCTCTTCTTTAGGTAGGAAATTCTCATAATATTTATGTATATTGCTATGTACTGATTTCAGTACTACAGCGTAAACAGGATTCCTGGACACCTCAGCCAGCACCTGATGAACTTTGCGGTCAATATTGACAAAGTTCTCCCAATTTTCAGATCCCTTGGCCATCTCTGCCTGGGCTGCATCCAAGAGTTCATAAAGTTGAGCAACATCTTCCTGGCTAGCCCTAACTGCAGCCAGCGAAGCCACATTTCCCTCGATTCCTTCCCTGAATTCTGCCAACTGCAATAAGGAAAACTTCTGAGAACGTACTAGAAAATCCAGACTTTCGCTTAATTGGTCTGCCCCAAAAGATTTTACAACTGTGCCTCCATGCACTCCCACCTTGATCTCGATCAAGCCCTTTTGCTCTAAAACTCTTAGTGCTTCACGCAAGGTACCGCGACTAACCTGAAATGTATCTTTTAGCTCTCTTTCAGAAGGCAGCATGTCCCCTGCCTTGAACCTGCCATCAAGGATCGCATCTTGTATTTGCTCTACCACATCTTGAAATATGCGATTTTTTTTTGCTTCTTTAAACATAGTGCCTAACGAACAAACCAGCGATTAAGTGTTAACAAGTATGATTTGAGGCCTGAATCTGTTTAATGGTTAAACCATTCGAGCAAATTTCCAGCCGCTAGTCAACCTCTAGAGCTCAACTAATCGAATTAGCGGACCAGATCCGAATCCTGCCTTTTCTTTGACGCCTGCTCTGCCTGCTCCCGGCTTTGCTTCCTGATAATTACCGTTGGTGACTGGCCTGAACCCTCAGCATGTGCTTTGGATGATTCTTCAGACTCCCTGCCAGCCACCTGGCCCAGCTTTGACTCGAAATCCAGTCTGCGCATCTTTTCTCTCCTGATTGTGCATTGTACAGTTAAGGCGTTCTGAGGAATGATTGCATAGCCTGGTAAGCTTCCTGAGCACGTTCTGGGAAAAGGCGTTCCATATTCAAAAAGGCGTGGGTCATGTCCTGAAGATGGACATTCTCTGCTCTTAATCCGTACTTTTGTAGATTCTGCACATAGGTTTGTCCCTCATCCCTTAAAGGACAAAACCCAGCAGTCAGGACTAATGTATCCGGAAAATGCGGGGTCAACTCCATAAACAACGGAGAGGCTTTCTTGCGGTCCTCTGCTTGTTGAAAATAATTATCAAAATACCACTCAATATTTTGCTTTTGCAGTAGAAAGCCAGAGCCAAGCTCCTCAATACTGGCACTGGACATGGTGTAATCAAGTGAAGGATAGATCAGGATCTGCGCTTCTACCTCCAGGCCAGCATCGTATTGGGCGAGATGGGCCACGCTGGCGCTCAAGGCACCGCCTGCACTGTCTCCTGCCAGGCGAAGCCGAGGTTGATAAGATACATTTCTGCCTTCCAGGGTGGCCCAGACATATTTAGCGCTGTGCATGGCATCTTCCATTCCAGCCGGGTAAGGACATTCCGGAGCTAATCGATAATCCACAGAGACCACAATATGCTGAAGCTGGTGAGCCATTTTGCGGCAGATGGGATCATATACCGACACACTGCCAGCCATATGTCCTCCACCGTGAAAGTATACCAGCACTGGCAATGCACTAGCCGGATCTGGATTATAGATTCTAACCGGCACTGGATAACCTTGGGCAGGCAAGATCAGGTCATCCTGAATCCAGGGCAGCTCAATCTTTTCCAGGGTCCAATTCTGGGTCAGGACCGCTAGACCCTCCCTGGCATTGGTAGGTGTCAGTTTAAAGCCGCTATTCACCAATTGGCCCAGATATGCATTGTAGGCTTGCAGCCATTCCTGTAGCCTGGGATGCAGGTTTTGATATTGAGCACTCATAGCAAGACCTACCTCCTTGATTCCCACCCCAATTGAGAGATTTTTCTTAATGGTGTCATATCTGAGATGATCACACCTCTGTGCCATCAAACTTGCAATGTATCTTGCAAAGCCTTTTGCAGGAGCGCGAACTCGTTTTCCAGCTCCGAGATCAATTCCTCCATGCCTGAGAGCTCCTGGTTTGCTCCCAGGGTCTCCAGCTTAAAAGCTGTCTCCCTTACCCTGGGCGCGGAGATATTGCCTGCCATCCCCTTGATGCTGTGGGCAAGGGAATGCACTTCCTGGAGATTCCTGGCTTCCACCGCTTTCTTCAGGCTCTCTAACCGGTCAGGTGCATCCTTAAGCACGTTCTCCAGGATCTCCCGCATCACCTCCTTATCTTCCCCCACCCGGTCAAGCTGGGAAGAAGGGCTTGCCACCGGCAAGCCCCTACCCGCCACCGGCAAGCCCCTACCTTGCTGTGAGGCCCCTTCCGAGGTCCGATATCCGATTTCTGACTCCGACCTCTGCTCCATGCCCCATGCCCTCTGCCCTCGGTCCTCTGCTCCATGCTCCATGCCCTCTGCCCTAGGTCCTCGGCTCGCAATGCCATGGGCAAGGAGAAATCCTCCAAGAGATGACATAAGTTGAAATCCAGTTTTTCCAAGCCCAGATGGCCGGCTTCGATCTTGGAGAAGTCCAGAACATCGTTGATCAGGGATTGCAGGCTTTCCCCGCTGGACTAGATGGACTGTGCATAATTGCGCTGTTCAGATAATAAAATCCCCTCTGGCGTGGAAGCAAAAATCCCTATGGGGGCGTTATTCAAGACATCTTGGCATTGTGCCGGGGAAAATCCCGAAAATCCAGCATGTTGTATTGAGTGGTTGTTATGGCCCATAAATAACCTCTAAAGCGATTTATTTATTACTTATCGCCTATTGTAAGTCAAGAAAATGCACATCAACAAGGACCCCACCAAAAGCATCGACAAAATGCTCACAACAAATACCAAAAGCAACTCAAGGGCCAGATTTCTACCCTCCGCCGCAGACCCTGGGCGGCCTGAATTAAGCTTTGCGCTCCCTACTGGAGATAATCCGTATATAGACCTGGCCCTGCTCACTTTAGACCGAAGCAAACTCAAATCCCATGTTTACAAGCCTGCTTGATAGCAGGCAGGCTTTAGCATATCCTGCCTAGGCACACGGTAGATGCTTCTTTTGGGATGCTTAAAAGTTTCAGTTGATTAA
This sequence comes from Desulfonatronovibrio sp., assembly GCA_046496945.1. GTDB lineage: Bacteria > Desulfobacterota > Desulfovibrionia > Desulfovibrionales > Desulfonatronovibrionaceae > Desulfonatronovibrio. The sequence goes on along the minus strand of JAWOGL010000278.1, from coordinate 1,491 downwards.
AGGATAGCTGATGACCAATCAAGGTAAGCTTATAACCATTGTTTCTGGCGTTCTCATTGTAGGGATGGTACTGACTGCGATTATATGGTACAGTATATATGTAAGTTACCAAGCCACCCAGCGGCAATCACTCAAAGCGCATACCCAGGATGTTCGGAAACAGTTTACTCGTTTCGAGTACAGCACCAGGCTATATCTGGAAAAGATAGAGACCCGCCTGCAGCAAAAGCAAGAGGCGATTTCCGGACTGCGTGAATTGTTCTCTACCCGGAAAACTGTAAGCTGGGAAGAGTTCAATAAATTCGTTTCCCCTGTTCACGAACAATATCCAGAAGTATATGGAGTCTTTTGGATTCCACGTATTGCTCGTGAAGCACTTGATAAGTTTGCACAGCTAGCTGCCAAAGATTCGCCTCCAGGTTTCCGCTTGCGAATAGATAAACAGGACATTCCTTTAGGAAACACAGATGTGTGGCCGATCTATTTTGTGGCTCCTGTTGAGTCCAACCGATCATGGTTAGGCCTGAATGCGGAGACCCACCCCATATTCGCGGGAGCATTCGAAGACTATGTGGAAAAACAACCCTGGCTTTCCACTCCCTTTGCCGCAAAAGGGGAAGCCTACCCAGAAGAATTTTTTCTCGCTATAAACCTAACAAATGAAGAACAGAGGCTCTCCAGTGACAAAGAGTACACGATGCTGTACAAGTCCGGGTTTGTTGCTGCACTGATCGATATACCAACGCTCCTGAAAACAGCGGTAGAGGAACTTGATGCGGCGGACCCCCTTAAGATTTACCTCTACGATAGCCAGGGGCGTCGAATAGCCACCAATGGTCCTCTAACCGACGAGGAACAGAAGGCCAGCCAGAGCTTAGAACAATTGGAAAAATCATTGACAGGGACGACCTATATCAACCGCAAGATTAACGTAGCCGGGGAAGATCAGCGCTGGCAAGCGTTCTTCGAACCGGAGCAGCCTATCGTTAAGCCGATTCCAAGTGAAACCGGTGGCAGAAGCTATTCGTGGCTTGTGGCTGTTGTTGGGTTGCTCATTACGATTCTCCTGGCAGTTTTTGCCTACCGCGTCACAAACGAGATGTTGCGGCGCAAGGCAGCTGAGCAGGAACAGCGTCAACTAGCGGAACGCGACGGCTTGACCAACTTACTAAATCGCCATGTACTTTCGAATATCCTGGAACGAGAATGGACACGTTCTTACCAAGCCGGGCAATCCCTCTCAGTACTCGTATTGGACCTGGATCACTTCAAGTCTATCAACGATACATACGGACATACTGCCGGTGATGATATTCTGAGACATATGGGCGCTATATTGCGGAACACTGCCCGTCAAACTGATGCCGCGTGCCGTTATGGAGGCGAAGAGTTCTGCTTGATATTGCCGGAGACAGACTCATACGCTGCTTATAACGTGGCGGACCGCATCCGGGACAAAGTTGCCTCTAAAGCGGTTAGTATACCTCAGAA
>JAWOGL010000024.1:0-3783 GCA_046496945.1 Desulfonatronovibrio sp. | reverse complement strand
TAGGGATGATAATCGGCACTGCGCATGAATTACTTACTCGGAACACGATAGATAGGTGCACGGGGGTGGCTGATAAATTATTTTAGAAACCTTAGCCCCAGGCAGGCTCCGGTTATGGTGAACATTTACATATTTTCATATATTTCAGTCTCCTGTTGAGCAGGGTCTTCTCAATTACGCATTTAGCGAATTAAAATCAGGGAATATAATATCCAGCCCCGCTTCTGGGGTGTTTGGCCTGAGCACCGCTGACCGCCCGGCCCAGAGCCTGGCCAAGCCTGCCACAGGCCTCTACCGCGTCTGGATTGTCTTCATAACGAAGAAACATGTTTTTTGTAATACTGGTCAGATTTTTAAATTCTTCATCCGGCCAGTTAAGCGCGGGCATTCCTGCGGGACATTTTGTACCGAATCCACAGCTGAAACAGGGCGGCACATCCGATTTGAAAAAGGCCATGCCAATTACATGAAAAAAATAGATATCCCTGAGATAAGATGTAAGGCCCAGACCCGCCTTCTCCGGCTCTTCACCGCCCACAGCCACAACCACGGCAGGCATATTCCTCAATATGGAATCTTGATGATAAAGGGCAAAGAGTCTCTCCAGAAAAATATGGGCAATGGAGTTAAATACCCCATTGTAATTGACTCCGCCAAGGATCAGACCCCTGGATGAACTAAGTTTCTCAAAGACAGAGGTCAGATCATCTTTTTGTACGCACCTGTTATTCCGGGCGCACCTGACGCAGCCCAGGCAGGAACTCATATCCAGATCGGTCAATCTTATGAGTTCAAATTCCATTCCTGATGCCGAGGCCACATGAGTGACCATTCTTTCCAGGTTGCCAGCGGGATTTGGGCTGGAATGCAGAGCCAGAAGCATTTATTCTCCAATTTGGATGGAATGTTAAATGATAAGTATCTGTTCAGCAAAATCAGATAAAAAGACCTGGATACCCGTTTTCGCCGGTATGACTGACTTAGGAACAGCTTATTGCAATACGTTATCAGTCTGTTGAACAGCCAGATGACGTATGAGCTGAATAATTACGAAATTACTAACTTGAAACTCAGAAGTTTTTCCGGTTACGGACAGGCATGAACGCCTTTTGAGCCGGTTCCGCAATTGCCGACCTTGTAATAACATTGACCCTTGCAGGTATTGCTATTTCTGCAGGCATCAATACATTCAATGAATTTTATGCGACACTGCGTAAAGACAGGTTCAAAAGATGTTTCGCAACATGCTTGACACGCACTTTCTTCAAGTTCAACACAACCCTCCAGGCATCTATTATAAGCCCGTTCCAGTCCGGTTGATGCCTCTGCCCCGGTTGAGGCCCCTGCCAATGAAACGGTTAAAACAAGCAAAATCAGGCCGCCTGCAAACAAAATCATGAATTTACGCATTATAATCTCCATGTGTGTTGAAATTTCAGACCTGAAAACCGGGGTTAAAGGATAATTTCGTCCAGAGATCTCTTGGGCACATGATGCCGGTCCTGCTCATCCCGCCAGTATTTGATGCTTCCTTCCGTCACCGAATCAATAACAACTGTCTCCCTGGGTCTGCCAAGGGCGATTGCCAGAAGAATCTCATATCTTTGTGGAATGGCAAGTGTTTTACGCAGCTCTTTCCGGTTAATTGATCCAATGGGGCATGAACCAAATCCCTGTTCCATGGCTCCCAGCGTAATGCTTTGCAGGGCGACTCCGTGATCGCACCCCGGACTTTGGGAAATCTCTGTATCATGCAGGATAATGATGTAGGCTGCCGGTCGTTCCCCTTCTGCCGGACCGGGCCAGTCCGGAAGGTCACCTGCCCATGCCAGGTGAGGAAAAATTGCCGCGTTCTTCTCTGGATCATAAGCAAGGATATACTTAAGAGGCTGAACATTCCGGGCGGAAGCAGATAACCGTGCCAGATCAACCAACTTCCGCAATATATTTGCGTCAACCGGCACATTTTCGTGAAAACGGCGATAACTTCGGTTGGCCTTTACAAGATCTTTCAACATGACATCAATAACCTCCGTTTTTGACACAAAAAACTGCGTAACGGTTCATCATGCATTATCATACAGCGGGATTATCCATTTTTAAGACTGCCTTTATCCAGAGTATCCCGTACTTTTGCAGTGAGTTCTGATATCTGATACGGTTTGCCAATATACCCGGCTGCTCCCAGGTCCAGGGACTTTCTAATCTGACCTTCAGCCATGTACCCGCTGGCAATAATCACCCTGGTCCGGGGATCGATACGCAAAATTTCCTCCAGACATCTGTAACCGCCCATGCCCGGCATATTCAGATCAAGAATCACCAAATCAATGGATGATTTCTTCCTGCCAAAGATTTCCAGGGCCTGTTCACCGCTGGACGCGGTTATTATGGTGTAACCCCAGGGTTTCAACACATCCCTGGTCACCTCCCTGATATCCGCCTCATCATCAACCACCAGAATGGTTTCCGTTCCTTCCTGGACTATGGATTCGGGCTGCTGATCCAACACCTCCTCGTCCTTATCAAAATCCGCAGGCCAGTAAATTTTGAAGGTAGTGCCCACACCAGGTTCACTGTAGCAGATGACATGCCCCTGATGAGCTTTGACTATCCCGTAAACCGAGGCCAGCCCCAGCCCTGTTCCCTTGCCTTTCGCCTTGGTGGTGAAGAAAGGATCAAACACGTGCTCCAGAGTCACCTTGTCCATTCCGGACCCGGTATCTGAGACATTCATGCGCACATACCGGCCCGGATCCAGCCCCAGATAATCTTCTTTACTCAAAATTATGTTTGAGGCTTCAATAGTCAGGGTGCCTCCTTCCGGCATGGCGTCTGCAGCGTTGGATCCCAGATTGAGAATCATCTGCTCAACCTGAACCGGATCAGCATTAACCGGCCAGATGCCGTCTGCAAGCAAAAGCTTGATATTTATCATCTTGGGAATGGTCCTTTCCAGAACATCCACAGCGTCTCTGATCTCCTTGTTAAGATCCAGAAGTTTTCTCATGGTTTCCGCTTTTCTACTGAACAAAAGCAGCTGCCTGACCAGCTGCGCGGCCCGGTCAGTGGACCTTTCAATTACCCTGAGTCTTTTCTTTTCCGGATTATCGCCTGGCAGATTCTTATCCAGAAGCTCAATATTACCCTTTAAGGCCTGAAGAAGGTTGTTGAAATCATGAGCTATTCCACCGGCCAGCATGCCCACGGACTCCATTTTCCTGGCCTGAAACAGTTGGCTCTGCAGACGTTCTTTCTCCTGTTCAGCCTGTTTACGCTTGCTTATGTCCTCAATGGTACCATCCAGAAAGGCTGGCTTGCCCTCCTCGTCCATCTGCATAGACGCGTTGACAATGGTATGGACCGGAGTTCCGTCCCTGCGCTTGAACTCAATATTCATGCTTACCCCTTCAGGGGATTCTTTCAGGGCGTCCAGAAGGCCCTGCCGGATTTCTGGAGAGGGATAAATATCTGTGGACAGATCCATGGCTTCCTTTATCAATTCTTCCCGGCTCGTATACCCCAGCATCCGGGCCAGGGTAGGATTCGCCTCAACAAACCGACCGTCAAATGTTGTCCGGAAAATGCCGATGGGAGCATTGTTGAATATGGCCTTGTAGCGTTCTTCACTTTGAATCACCTCCTGCCTGGTTCTTTCCAGGTCAGCCATTTTCTGTTTGAGCTTACGGCGCAGAAAAAGACTGATCACCCCCAGGAACAAGGTGATGACGCTGACAAATATTACCGCGAGCTTAATAAGCTGGAGTTGTTCCCTGCTCAAAA
>JAWOGL010000021.1:0-2869 GCA_046496945.1 Desulfonatronovibrio sp. | reverse complement strand
GGATTTAGATTCTGAAAAATCACATCTTCGCGGACTTGATCTCAGACGTCTGATAATGAAACATCTTGGCATAATAGCGTGTTGAAAAGTCCTTACCAGGCAGGTTGTTCAAAAATTCCAAGCGACAGTCCCGCTACCCACTTAGGACGCTATTTAAGACTTATGCCGGGATAATACTCACTTAAGTGGGTGCCGGATAAACAGCAAAAAAAGTTCAGGGTTGCGGCGTATTTATACAGATGCGAGTTTGAACTTTTTGCAGCGGCAAAGCCAATTGGGAGATTTTCAACAACCTGCTAATGACTTTACAGATAATGACGATTAATTATGTAGAAGGGGTCAAAGATTTTCAGGACTGAACAAGCCAGCATACCAATCAGGATCTGTACGCATGTTTTTGGACTTTTTTGGCAGGTTCCATGGGTTCAGGTATTGACACAAAAATTCAGCGTCTGCAGATTTCATAAATAAGGTGGAAATATTAAAGGTTGATTTTTTGAGCCGGGAAGTATAAGAAATCGTAACGTAAACAAGGCATACATATTGCAAATTTATTATTATGAAAAAGTTTAAAGGTTTTTTTCAGCATCATCTCAATCCCCTGCACGTATACTGCCGTCTGTGCGGAGCGGGTCTCAGGCCAATGGTGGCCCACAAGATGTGCCGTGTTTATGAAAAATTCCTCTATAACATGCTTCTGAAATAATTTCCCCTTGATGCTTTCGTAGCTCTTGCCGGAGTCAAAACCCAGCTTCAACCACCTGTCAGCCCATCATCAGCGGTTTTTCCTTTCTGGTTTTCTGAATCCTTCCTCTGGTCACGTGAACTCCGTCAAAACAAAGATCTCTCAGCAGTCTGGATTTTTTCAGATTCAGCTGTCGGCCAAATAAGTTCCTGGACCCGGCCAGGCTGATATACAGTCTTTTTTTAGCCCTGGTCAAAGCCACATAAAAGAGTCTTCTTTCTTCTTCTGGATCGCCTTTCTTTTTTTCCGGATCAATCTTGCCCAAAAGTACATCCGTGCCGGAAAAAGGAATAATTCCATCCTCCATACACGGAATAAAAACAGCTTCAAACTCCAGGCCTTTGGCCGCATGCATGGTCATAATCCTGACCTTTTGGGCCCTGGCCTCCACCTGAGCCAGATCACTCTCCAGGTTAATATGACTCATTAAAGCGACCCAACCTCCCAGTCTGGAATATTCCTGCTCCAATGTCTTAAAGGCTTTGCCCTGCCAGAAAATCCGGTCAAAAGGAGGTACATCTTCCAGATAGGCGGCCAGGCTTTTGGGACCCCCAGCCAGAATACTCTCCGGGCAGTCAAAGACCTTGTTTTCTCCGGCTACGCCCATGACCTGGGCGACTGCCCGCAAGATAAGCTCCACCCTGGGATCTTTATAGTATGCCTGATTTTCAGGCACGCTTACCGGGATACCTTTGCGCTGAAGTTCTTTTTCCAGAGCAGGAATCAGCCCTTTAAATCTGACCAGGATGGCTATATCCGCGGGAGCCGGGGAAAAATTTTCCTGGGATACATCACTTTGCCAGTGGGATGTTCCCCCCAGCATGGCCCTGATTTTTTCTCCCAGCCAGTGATACTCCTGAGATGAATTCACAGCCTGGAAAAAATATATTTCTCCGGGAATGTCCTGCTGGGCCAGAAGCTCTGGACCGTCAGGAAAAAGGCCCCGGGAAAAATCAAGAATGGTCTGGGAAGAGCGGTAATTTCTGGACAGATGGACCGTGGTCAGATCAGGCCAGTGCAGAGATACGGCATCCTTCACGTCCTTGAGCGCTCCCCTGAACCCGTAAATGGACTGTCTGGAATCGCCTATTCCAAAAAAACCCTGCCCGGACTCAGGGAGTAGATTCTGAATCAGGACAAGCTGAAGCATGGAAAGATCCTGAACCTCATCAACCAGAACGTGAGTAAAAGGACGGCTGTATTTCCCGCTTTGAATTTCTTCCAGCCAGAACTCAAGAAGATCGTTATAATCAACCAGGTTCCAGTCCTGTTTCTGCCTGGCGTATCTCTCTCCTGTTTCAGGTATTTGACCTCGTTTTTCTCTGATCACTCCCAGTTCCGCCCAGGCCTGTTTAAGAGCGGCGCCCTTGAGTTCCGGGCTGGCCATGGAAGATACTTTTCTGGCTTCATCCTCACTTAGAATAAGAGGCTGCTCTGCGTAAATATTCTGCCAGTATTCATAGGCCATGGCATGGATGGTCTCTGCCCGGGGAACTGCCTGTTCCGGCCCCAGAATTCCGGCCAGCCTTTCTTTGATTTCCTTGGCTGCCTTACGGGTAAAAGCCAGGACAAGTATATGTCTGGGATTTACACCATTTGCCAGAAGTGCCTCCACTCTGGCCATAAGAGTGTGGGTTTTGCCTGTGCCCGGACCCGCCATGACCAGGATCGGACCTGAATCGTGCCGGACTGCTTTCTCCTGTTCAGGATTAAGGCTGATGTGCTCTGTTTCCGGGATTCCGGCATCCGGGGAAGCGAATTTTTCCCTGCTGATTCTGACGTATTGGTCCTTATCCCCGGGCAGAGAAATATTAACGATCCCAACACCGTTTTTCAGCTCGCGGCGCTCTTTTGGCGTAAAAACAGTTATCGTTCCAAACTGTCCGTCAAATCCTGGATCGCGAATCACTTCTCCCGCACGCATGCGTTTGATCCCTGAAGCCAGAACCGGAGAATGCCTGGACAGGTCCTCAACAGGTACGTTTTGCAGGATATTCATTTCCGAACCAAAGCAGGAGACAACCTCATTGTAAAAAGACTGCACCTTTTTGGTTTTAGGGCCTACTCCCATCCAAATTCAACGATTTCACAAACAAGTCCATCAACAATTTCTTGCATCTCCGG
>JAWOGL010000246.1:0-2594 GCA_046496945.1 Desulfonatronovibrio sp. | reverse complement strand
TCCGGATTGTTTTCAGAATATCAGCCTTGCCCACCACGCCTATCAGCAGACCTTCTTCCACTACCGGCAGGGTATGATACTTCTTCTTAACCATTATTTCTGCCAGTTCCTCCAGGGTGGTCTGCCTGGTTACATATTCCGGGTCACTGGTCATGGCCTCTTTAACCCTTACTGCCGCGATCTTTTTAATTTCCTTTTCCATCCTGGACGTCGAAGACAAGGGTAAAAGACTGTCAAACAGGGTAAAAAGTGAAGGCAAGGGGATTTTTCTCTGCAGCGAGACCAGATCGCTCTGGCATATTATTCCCACAAGCTCATTACTTTCATTCACCACCGGAATGCCGTTGATGTTTTTTTCCAGAAGAAGCCTGGCCGCCTCTGGTATTTCAGTTTCCGGCCCAACAACTATCGGATCTGAGGTCATTATATCCTGAACGGTTTTCATTAAATTTGCACCTGTCTCCTGTATAAAAATTTAGCTGGTTCTTAGTCGAAAATCAAACATTCAAAAAAAAGGGAGTTTTTATTCTAAATTGCTTTCAAAAAGATCTTAATCAGCGTAAATCAGTGAGATCAGCGGCTGAAAATCTTCTTTCTTCTTGCATCTGATAAGATTCAAATACAAAGAATATCAGCCGCTGATTGCGGTAGATCTTCGCAGATAAGAAAAGCGTTTCCAAAGAGTTGATAATAGAGAACATAAAGACCATCTTGATTGCAAATTGGAATTATCAACAAAAAACATGAACCGGGACTGGCCGCCGGCTATGGTCAAAAGCTACCAAAAATTTTCATGGGGATGAACCCTCGGACTGTCAGACTAGAGAGCCTTCAAAACACTCATCACTGCGGCTTCTCAGCTTGGCCAGCACCTCTGGCAGAGTGTCGGCGATTTCCCGGGCCAGATTCCCCCTGAAAGGATACCTTTTTTCCAGATCCCTGCCTGCCAGCCCGTGCCAGTACACCCCGATATTGGCCGCGTCCACAGCACTGAACCCCTGGCTCATGAGGCTGCCGATGACCCCGGACAGGACATCTCCAGCTCCTCCAATGGCCAGATTGGGTGTTGCGAAAGGGGACACATAAAGCGGTAAGCCGTGGCCGGCTATAATAGTGCAGGCTCCCTTGAGCACCAGATTTATGCCGTACTTCCCGGTAAACTCTCTGGCAAAATAAGTCCGGTCGCGGTTAATTTCCCGGGCGCTCGCGCTGAAAAACCTGGCCATCTCTCCTGGATGCGGAGTAAAGATAACTTCCTTGGCCGGGTCAATCTTTTTAATAAGGGATTGGTCATTGGCCAGAAAATACAGGGCATCCGCGTCAAAAAGGGAACAGGGATGCATGCTGTCCAGATAAGCCCGGATAAACTCGCCTGTCCTGTCATCTCTGCCCATTCCCGGCCCGACAATAACCGAACTGAATTTATCCAGCCCCGGTTCCAGATCAGCCATAAGTCCCTTATGCCAGTGCCGGCCTTCCCCCAGCGGCATAACCATGATCTCGGGCCAGCCTGATCTTACCTCCGCGGCCAGGCCTGCAGGGCAGGCTATGGTTGCCAGCCCGGAGCCTGCCCTAAGCGCGCCCAGGGCTGAAAGCACCGCCGCTCCTGAAAGAGCTTCGGATCCGCCCAGGATAAGGACATGCCCGCCTTCGCCTTTATGCATGGTTTTTTTGGGAAAGGTCAGCTGATCCAGGACATGGATGTTCAGTCCGAAATGTTCAGGGGGGTTTTCTTTCTTTATTATTTTGGGAATTCCGATTTTACCTACCGCCAGACAGCCTACATGTTCCCTGGCGGGCGGCTGTAATAGGCCCAGCTTGGGTTCTTCAAAAGTAATGGTGTCGTCCGCCAGCACAGCCACTGGCGAGGGCTTACCACTCACGCCGTCAATACCGGAAGGGATATCCAGGGAAATGACATAACTTTTTTCAGCAAGCTTGTTTATGGCCCTGATCCATCTTACAAAGTCCTCGTGCAGTTCCCCGGAAAAACCTGTGCCCAGAAGACCGTCCACAATAATATCCACACCTTTTAAAAAATCCAGATTATATTCATGCAGATACATAAGAGGAATCTCAAGCTTGCGGACCAGGGACAGGTGATGTTCTGCGGCGCCTGTGTACTCCTTAAGCCTCTTGGCATGCAGGATCATCACTTTAACGTCATGGTTCCATAAATGCCTGGCCAGGGCAAAAGCATCCCCCCCATTGTTGCCGGAACCCGCAAAAACCAGCGCGCTGCCGCCCTTGATATCCTCAAACCTGTATTTAATGACATTAAGGGCTTCCCGGCTGGCGTTTTCCATAAGGGTTTCAGAAAGCATGCCCATTTCTTCCATGGCCAGCCTGTCCCACAGAGCCATTTCTTTTGGAGTTGGCAGGGGTTGATACATTACGCGAAAACCTCCGGTAAAATTACTGCTAACAGCGTGTTGAAAAAGTCCTTACTAGACAGGTTGTTCAAAAATTCCAAGCGACAGTCCGGCACCCACTTAGCACGCCACTAAAGACTTATGTCGGAATAATACTCACTTAAGTGGGTGCCGGATAAACAGCAAAAAAAGTTCCCGGGATCATTTTTTTTCCTTACTTTT
>JAWOGL010000183.1:0-46528 GCA_046496945.1 Desulfonatronovibrio sp. | reverse complement strand
AATAAAATAAAAGGATAATCATCAGCCTTGGTAGCTACATCCTAACCTGTTACATAAACTGATGAGACAAAAACGTTGATATTCCTTTTTTTTTAAAAAGGAAAGCTTTATTTTGTTTTTTTTAAAAATATTTTTGTAGCTGTTCCCCACAGTCAGAGGACAGTTCAAAATATTGTGGATAGGTGCACATTTTTGGGTTCTCTGTTGGATGGAATATTATTTGATTTAAAAGATAAAAAAAGCCCGGATGCTTTTGCATCCGGGCTTTGATTTTTTAGTGGCGGGGCCGACGAGACTCGAACTCGCGGCCTCTGGCGTGACAGGCCAGCGTTATAACCAACTTAACTACGGCCCCGCGTATGTAAACACTTGGTGGGCGGAACAGGGCTCGAACCTGTGACCCTCGGCTTGTAAGGCCGATGCTCTCCCAACTGAGCTACCCGCCCCCACCTTGTGAGAAAAAGACATTTAAAGACTGTGCAAAAAGATGTCAATGTTTTTTTAAGATATTTTTAAAATTTTATTAACTTTCCGGATAATGAGTTCAGAGATGGTGTCTATGTCAAGCTGAGCATCGACAACCAAGAATCTGTCCTGATTTCGGGCCGCCCAGTCCAGGTATCCCTGCCGGGTTTTCTGGTGAAATACCAGGCTTTCGGCTTCAAACCTTCCTTCGGACATGGTCAGGTTTTTCTGGATGTTTCTGTTGAGCGCCCGATTAAGCCCTGCCTCAGCCGGCAGATCCAGCAAGACAGTCAGGCCGGGCTTAATTCCTTTGGCTGCCAGGGTGTTCAGCTCATGGAGCTTATTTACATCCATTCCTCTGCCGTATCCCTGATAAACAATAGTGGAATCAATGAATCTGTCGGAGATGACAATTTTGCCTGTATTCAGGGCCGGGATTATGAGGCTGTGTGTATGCTGGGCCCGGTCGGCCAGATACAGGAAAAGCTCTGCCTGTTCTGACAAATCTTTGTTTTCCATGGATAAAAGAATACGTCTGAGGTCCAGGCCCAGCTTGCTTCCACCCGGTTCCATGGTCAGAATGACTTCCCTGCCCTTGTCCAGCAGATAGTTTCTGAGCAAGCCGGCCTGAGTGGATTTTCCGCATCCCTCTATTCCTTCAAAGGTAACAAACAAGGTTCCTCCTTTTTGGCTGGTTTGGTCTTGGGGATTTCCGGTGTGGGAGTCTTGACCGGATTGTAGAGGTATCGGTTCAAGGACCGCTGAAAGGGGGACCAGTAATCTTCACCTTGTTCATCCTGAGGAGGGGTTTTCAAGGCCTGATCAAGGGTGTTCATCTTGGCGTCAAGGTTGTCCGCATAATGGAGGACGAAAGCTTCGCTGGTTTTTGGTCTTTTAGGAGAACCAAATTCCAGTTCCCCGTGGTGACTGAGAATGATATGCTTGAAGTGCATGATTATTTCCGGGGAAAGGTTTTTGACCCGGTTTAAAAAAGGCTGCATCATTTCCATGCCCAGAAAGATATGGCCAAGCAATTTTCCCTGGTCTGTGTAATCTCTGCCTATCCCGGAAGAAATTTCCCGGGATTTGCCCAGGTCATGCAGGGCTGCCGCCACCAGAAGGATATCTTTGTCCAGGGATGGGTACAGTTGACAGATGGAGTCACATATTCTGCAGACATTCAGGGTATGCTCCAGGAGACCGCCTATATAGGCATGATGAATGGATTTGCCCCCGGGCGCGGCAATAAGACCCGCCCGGATATCTTCCTGCCGCAGTATATTCTTGTAAAAGCGGGTCCATGGCGGGAAATCGACCTTATTTCGGAGAAAATCCATCAGTCTTCGGTAAAGCTCTTCGGGCGGAGTGTCGGATACCGGGAGAAAGTTGGCAATACTGGTTTCGTGAGGCTGCACAAATTCCACCGCTTCAATGTTGAGCTGAAGTTGATCCCGGAAGCTATGGGCGCCGGCCCTGACCTGGACAATCTGTTCCGGTTTGATTATTTCAATACTCTGGCTCAAAGGACTCCATATCCTGGCCGGGATGCTTCCGGTTTTATCCTGAAGGATCAGCTGCCAGTAAGGGCCGTTTTTAGCCTGGTCCTGGCGGCTGTGGGTGACAATGAACATGTCTTCTATCTGTTGACCCTGTCTGATATCCTGAATAAAAATTTTTTTTTGCTTCATAATGTTGTCAATCAAGAAACCATAAAGTAATGGGAGTTTTAGGCGGATTTTTACTTGTCCGGCGTTTATTTTGCCGGGGTCCATATCGCTTCAATATTTAGTTTTCATCCGGAAGCCGGCAGTTTCAGCATCAGGAAAATACTTTCCGGTTGGAAAGTATTCGACAACTAGCATTGATTTTTTTGAAAATAAAGCTCATAAAGTAGGTGTATACAGTTTGTACTGAATCTCTACATACCTTAATTCATAAAAGGAAGAAACATGGCCAAAAAAAAAGGTGAAACCAGTGTGAAGGTTTATCAGGACTGGTGCAAAGGGTGTGGAATCTGCGTGGCTTTCTGCCCTGCTAAAGTCCTGAAAATAAATAATAAGAACAAGGCAGAGGTCGTTCAGGAAGACGAGTGTATAAATTGCGGATTCTGCGAAGTTCACTGCCCGGATTTTGCGATCCTGGTTCGGCCGAAAAATGAAACACAGCCAAAGAAGCCCCGGACAAATTCTCAGGTTGCCCCCCCGGCAGAGGCAGAACCCGTACAAGATAAAAATAAAAAAGTTTAGTTATCAGTACAGGGAATTTATCAACTCAAGAATTTCAGCCTTGGAAATGGCATTCTTAAATTAAAATACCAGGATGTAATATGGCAACAAAAACAAAAAAGAAAAAGCAGACAGAAATTTTTGCTCTGGGCAATGAAGCCGTTGTTGAGGGCGCTCTTCTGGCCGGATGTGATTTTTATGCGGGTTACCCCATTACTCCCTCCACTGAAATTGCAGAAGAAATGGCCAAAAGGCTTCCAGGCCTTGAAAACGGGGTGTTCATTCAAATGGAGGATGAAATTGCGGGCCTGGGAACAGTCATTGGGGCGTCACTGGCAGGAAGAAAGGCCATGACCGCGACATCCGGCCCTGGTTTCTCTCTGATGCAGGAACATATCGGATACGCCTGCATAACAGAAGTGCCCCTGGTGCTGGTTAACGTAATGCGGGCGGGCCCGAGTACGGGGATGCCCACCAGTCCGGCCCAGGGCGACGTGCAACAGGCCAGATGGGGCACTCACGGGGATCATCCCATTATTGTTCTGTCAGCTGGAGATGTCCAGGAATGTATGGAGATGACGGTTACAGCTTTTAATTTTGCTGAAAAATACAGAACTCCGGTTATTCTTCTCCTGGATGAGGTGACAGCCCATACCCGGGAAAAGATTACCATCCCGGATCCTGAGGATCTGTATATATATTCCAGGATGCTGCCCAGCATGCCGCCGGAGTGGTATATGCCCTTTGAAGACAGCATGCGCGGGGTTTCGGCTATGCCGCCTGTGGGTACCGGATACCGATATCATGTGACCGGTCTGACCCATGATGATCACGGCTACCCTACTTCCAAGCCCAAGGAAGTGGAAAATTTCGTTTACAGGATTTTTCGCAAAATAGACCAGTTTTTTTATGATATCCAGATAGTGGATGAGGTTCAGTGTGAAGATGCTGATACATGCATTATTGCCTACGGATGTGTGGGGAGATCAGCCGAACTGGCTGTTCAGCTGGCCAGAGAGCAGGGTGAAAAGGTAGGCCTTTTAAAACTCAAAACCCTTTTTCCTTTTCCCAGACCTATAGTAGAGAAGATGCTCCGGCAATGTTCTTCGGTCCTGGTGCCTGAAATGAATATGGGGCAGATTTCCCGTGAGGTAAAAAGGGTCAACAACAATCAGTGCAAGGTGAATACATTGAATAGAATCGACGGCCAGATTATTACACCCGGCGAAATACTTAAAAAAATATTAAAAGGTTAAGCTATGGCGAAAGTAACTCAACTTATTCATGAATATCTGAGGCATACCAAAAAATTCCCCCATGTGTTCTGTCCCGGCTGCGGACATGGAATAGTTCTGGGCTCTCTTATCAGGAGTGTTCACGCCCAGGGCATACCCAAGGACGATATCGTTCTGGTGGCGGGTATCGGCTGTTCCGGCAGAATCCCGGTGTATGTTGATTTCAATACGGTCCACACCACCCACGGCAGGGCCCTGACCTTTGCCACCGGAATAAAACTGGCCAATCCAAGGCTTAAGGTTATCGTGATAATGGGAGACGGTGACGCCCTGTCCATAGGGGGGAATCACCTTATTCACGCTGCCAGGCGAAATGTCGGCCTGACCACACTGGTTCTTAACAATCATATATACGGCATGACCGGAGGGCAGAGTTCCTCCACCACTCCTTATGGCTGTTATTCCACTACCACCCCGTTCGGACAGATGGAAAAAGAATTTGATATATCAGAAGTGACCAAGGCCTGTGGAGCCAATTATGTGGCCAGGGCCACGGTTATGCAGACCAACCTTCTGGACCGGCTCATTGGTACCGCTCTTGAACATCCCGGTTTTAATCTTGTCGAGGTCATCACGCCTTGTCATACCCAGTTCGGCCGCAAAAATAAATATAAAACCACTGTTGATATGTATAAGTATCTTAATAAGGCTGCTGTTCCCATTGAAAAATATTCAGAAATGACCCAGGAAAAGCAGAAAGACGCTATCTCCACCGGGGTGTTTGTCCAGAAGGACTGCGCAGGACTGGAGGAAAGATATGTTCAAATGCGCCAGAAGATCAGAGGGGGTGCCAAATGAGCAAAGATATGCAGCTCAACAGATTTGAAATTCGCCTTTCAGGACTGGGCGGGCAGGGCATAATCACCCTGGGTAAAATAATGGGACAGGCCCTGGCCCTGGATCATGGCTATTTTGTAACCCAGACTCAGAGTTACGGTCCTGAGGCCAGAGGGGGAGCCAGCAGGAGTGATCTGGTGATCAGTTCTTCCGTGATCAGTTATCCCAAGACCATCAGTCTTGATCTTCTGGTGTCTCTGAGTCAGGAGGCGTGCAATAAATTTTTTACCGATCTTAAATCCGACGGTTTTCTGCTGGTTGATACCTCCATGGTGGCCCAGACTCCTACCAATATATTCTGGGGACTGCCTTTTACCGAGATGGCCCGAAAGGTGGGGCTGGTCCAGACCACCAACATCGTAACCCTGGGTGCGCTGGCACATTTTCTGCCCTTTATGAGGCCCGCCTCGGTGCGTAAAAGTCTCAAAAGTATTCTGCCGCCCAAGATAATTGATATTAATCTCAAGGCTTTTAATGCAGGTTTTAACAGGGCCAAAAAAGAATATCCCGATGCTCAGGACAAATGGATATTCTCCTGACCAATGATGACGGCATTCATGCCGCAGGCATAAAATCCCTTTATGCGCAGCTGATAAAATCCGGTCATAACGTGCAGGTGGTGGCTCCCCTGACGGAACAGAGCGCGGTGGGTCATTCCGTGACCATTTTTTCGCCCATCAAAGCCAAAAAGATCAGTGATGATAATTTTCAGGGCATGGGGATTTCAGGTACACCGGTTGACTGTGTCAAATGGGCCATGAGTTTTCATTTGACAGATAAGCCTGATCTGGTGGTATCCGGAATCAACAGCGGCGCCAATGTGGGCATTGATGTTCTGTATTCCGGAACCGTTTCAGCAGCCACAGAAGGAGCCCTGGCCGGAATTCCTTCACTGGCCGTATCCATTGATGATTTTAAACCCCGGGATCTGTCGGAACAGTCTGTGTGGACGGCCCGATTGATTGATAATTTTGCCTGGTCCGGTTTGCCCCATCGCAATGTGTTGAATCTTAATTTTCCGGGTTGCGCCATGGAGCGGATTAAGGGAGTCAAGGTCTGTTCTCAGACCAATGTGATTTATGAGGACAGTTATCATTGCCGCCATGACCCCCGGGGGCGTCCTTATTACTGGCTGGGGGGAGAAATACCCATGGACAGGGTGGACGCGGGTGCGGACCGGGCTCTTTTAAGTCAGGATCATATTACCCTGACTCCCCTTCGGTTTGAGTTGACCAATTATGACGCTTTGGATGCATTAGAGAACACGGTCCGGTCAATCAGTGATTTGTCTTTGAAGCTTGGTTGAAAAAACTAGAAATCATAGATTTAAGGCCATTATTGTTACGAATTATTACCGAAAATTCAGAACACATAAATTTTCATTAAATCAAAAATCGCAGACTTAATTTTTAATGTTAACCTGGAATTAATAACCGCTATTATTCAGAGGAGGCCTTTATGCCGTTAACTTCGCCCAGGGAAATGTTTGAGAGGGCTTACCAGGAAGGGTATGCTGTTGGTGCTTTTAATGTTAACAACATGGAAATAATCCAGGGAATAATCCAGGCTGCAGAGGAAGAGAAATCTCCTCTGATTCTTCAAGTTTCAGCCGGAGCCAGAAAATACGCCGGTCAAAGGTATATTATCAAACTTATGGAGGCTGCTCTGGAAGAGGCCGACCTGCCTATTGCTCTGCACCTGGACCATGGACAGAATTTTGAGATATGCAAAGATGTTATTGAAGGCGGTTTTACCTCGGTCATGATTGACGGGTCACACCTTCCTTTTGAAGAAAATATCGCTTTGACCAGACAGGTGGTTGAGTGCGCTCATGACAAGGGGGTCTGGGTTGAGGCGGAGTTGGGTCGTCTGGCCGGGGTGGAAGACGATGTGAGTTCAGAAGAAAATATTTATACAGATCCTGATGAAGCTGTGGAGTTTGTTGAACGCACTGGATGCGATTCCCTGGCTATTGCCATCGGGACCAGCCACGGAGCATATAAGTTCAAGGGTGAGCCCAAGCTGGACTTTGACCGGCTGGATAAAATATCGGCCATGCTTCCGGAATATCCCCTGGTTCTTCACGGCGCCTCTTCGGTCCTGCCTGAATTTGTGGAAATGGCCAACCAGTACGGGGGAAAGGTTGCCGACGCCAGGGGAGTACCTGAGGATTTTCTGCGCAAGGCAGCCAAATCAGGGGTGTGCAAGATAAATATTGATACTGATATCCGACTGGCCATGACTGCCGTGATCCGTAAGTATTTCCGGGAGCATCCGCAGGACTTTGATCCGCGCAAGTATCTGGGGCCGGCCAGACAGGCAGTCAAGGATATGGTCCAGCATAAAATCAAAAACGTTCTGGGTTCGTCCAATAAAATTTAACCCGGCTTTGAAAAGTTCTGTGGCATAAGGGTTTAACCGGCTGTTGAAAAATCTCCCAATTGGCTTTGTCGCTGCAAAAAGTTCAACCTCTTACGTATCATAAATACGCCCCCCCTGATACAAAAGAAGGTTTCACGGAGTGAACTTTGATCTTGAACTTTTTTTGTTCATCGCACCTGGAGTTTTTGAACAGTCAGTTAAATAATGACTTTTTCAACACGCTGTTAAAAATATTTTGTGAAGACAAGGAGGAGTAAATGGCCATCAGAATAGGTCTGAATGGTTTCGGAAGAATAGGCAGGTACATGGCCAGGCTTTTGACGGAAAGCCAGGATATGGAACTCGTGGCGGTCAATGCCAGAGCCGACAATGAACAGCTTGCCCATCTGCTTAAATACGATTCAGTACACGGCATTTTTTCAAAGCAGATAAATCCCAATGAACAGGGCTTTACCATAGATGGAGAGCAGGTTCAGGTTACCAGGAAAGCACCTGGTGAATGGATATGGGGTGAACTGGGCGTGGACATGGTTCTGGAAACCACAGGAAAGTTTACTGATCGGGAAAGCTGTGAAAAACACCTGAACCTGGGGGCTAAAAAGGTTCTTATCAGCGCCCCGGGTAAAGACCCGGATGTGACTGTTGTCATGGGAGTTAATGACTCCATTCTCCAGCCCGAACACAAAATAATTTCCAATGCTTCCTGCACCACAAACTGTCTGGCACCGGCAGCGCGAATCCTTCATGACAACTTCGGATTCAAGCACGGCCTGATGACCACCATCCATTCCTATACCATGAGCCAGCGCATCCTGGACGGCACGCACAAAGACATCCGCAGGGCCAGAGCCGCGGGAATGTCCATGATACCTACCACCACCGGGGCTGCCCGGGCAGTGACCCAGGTTATTCCTGAACTTAAAGGCAAACTTGACGGCATGGCCATCCGGGTGCCCACCCCCAATGTTTCTCTGGTCGATCTGGTGGCAGAGCTGGACCGGAAAACAAACGCCCCAGAAGTGAACAAGGTCCTTGAAGCCGCAGCTAACGGACCCATGAAAGGACCTTTGGGATATACCAATGAACCTCTGGTTTCCGTTGACTACAATGGAAGCATTTACGGAGGAGTAGTTGATGGCCTGTCAACGGCTGTCATGAATGAAACCATGGTCAAGCTTATTGTCTGGTATGATAATGAGGCCGGGTTCTGTAATCAGTTATTAAGACTTATGCATAAGGTCAAACAGGATATGTAGTGTTTGCTCATATCCGCTTCAACCCTTTCTGTTTCGCATCCGAAATAGAAAGGGTTTTTTTTGTGCAATGCTTTCCGGTCCCCGGCTTTCCAAGGACTTCAGACGGGGGACGTCTTTGCCTGCGGATTCGAGATGTCCGGGCAGGCGGTATGTCCGGATTATGGTGATAATATTGAAGTTTTGCTTTAAATTACCCGTCCTGCCTCAGCCTGTTTTTTACGCTCGCCAAGATATTGCCTCCGCTTACCGGATGAAATTTGATTTTTATCTGAACATCAGGAATAATTAGAATATTGTTATTTTTATCTCTTTTTATGAAAAAAGGGGATTTTAGGAACAATTATTGCCCTGAAGAGCACGGCAGGCAGTGCAGAAAGTAGATTTCTGACAATTTTTCCAACTGTTTGGGTGTTGAAAAAAATCTTGACTTGGGCACGGTTTTAAGGCTTTAAATTGGTGAACAATATTATTTTTCAGAAATTTTTAACGACATTTGGAGGGCAACATGAAGAAGGGAAGTTTGCTTGTTTTGCTGGCTGGACTGCTGGCTGTATTTTTCTGCATGAATTTTGAAAAGGCCGAAGCCCAGAAAAAAGCCTTTCTGGCTTTTGGGGGCGGACCAACCGGCGGGACTTTTAATTATTTTGCCAATGCCATCTCCATATATCTGGGCAAAAATATACCAAATCTTGAGATTTCTTCAGAGGGTTCAGGGGGGTCAGGAGAAAACTTGAGAAGGATCAATTCCGGACAGATCGACTACGGTATTGTCTATTCCGGAGACGCTTTTCTGGGAAGTCAGGGAAAATTGCCTCAAGATGATAAAAAATATCAAAGCGTCAGGACAGTGGGTTATCTTTACGGAGCCCCGGCTCAGTTGATTGTCAGGGCCAAGGATGAGATCACCTCAGCCAAGCAGCTTGCCGGGAAAAGAGTCGCGGTGGGTAATGCCGGTTCAGGCGCGGCCCTTTCAGCTGAAAGATTTTTTCGGCATATCGGAGTCTGGGATGAAATGACTCCGCAGTTTCTGGGTTATTCGCCGGCCGCTTCCGCCTTCCGGGACGGCCATATTGACGCTTTCTGGGTCCTGGTGGGTTATCCCAACGCCTCTGTAATTGAAGCCGCCACCCAGGCCAGGATCAATCTGGTGGATGTACACGCAGATGCTCTGGAAAGCGGTTTTTATGATAAGTATCCTTTCTACACTAAGGTAACTATTCCAGCTGAGACTTACCGCAAAGTGGACGAGCCTGTGAATACTTTTCAGGATTCCACTTTCTGGTGTGCAAATAAAGATGTGGACGAAGAAATTGTTTATGAATCGGTTAAGAAGATTTATTCTCCTGAAGGTCTTAAGCATATGCTCACCGCACACGGCGCGGCAAGGGAAATGAGCATTGAGAACGGTATTGTGGGAGCTTCAGTTCCTCTTCATCCAGGTGCTTATCGCTTCTGGAAAGAACAGGGGCTGGATATACCTGATGAAATCAAACCGTAAATCTATCCTGGAGGAGAGCCGGAGTCAGTGTCCGGTTCTCCTTTTTTGTGTTGTTTCAAAAAGCTTTAGGGTTCATAATTAAAAATTTGGATTTCTTTTCCTTGAAGGCATAAGAGATCCGGTTGAACTCCTGGCGGAAGCACGCAAAAAAGATCTGAAGAACAGTTCCGGGAAAATGATAAATAATTACAATAGCAACGTATTAAAATATAAACATGGAGCAGCAGATGCCGGATAAGGATCAGGAGGTTGTTGAACAGGTTGAGGCGCTCGATAAGATTCAGTCCAAAGAAGCCAAGTTCGGCCGGAGGCTGTCTCCTTTCTGGTTTATTTTTGTTTCTCTGCTCGGCGTGATTATGGTCCTTTTTTATATGTACTCTGCCGGGGTGCAGCCTTTCAGCGATCAATATCACCGGGGCGTTTATGTTCTTTTGACTTATGTAATGATTTTTATCTCTTTTCCTTTCTGGTCCAGATCCAGCCATCACCGGCCTACAATGGTTGATATAGTCCTGGCCCTGACCTCGGTTTTTGTTGTGGGTTACTGGATACTTGAGTTCGAGAACCTGGCCTACCGCATGGGAGCTGAAACACAGATGGATATCTGGGTCAGCATCACAGGCATTGTTCTTTCCCTGGAAGTCAGTCGTCGGGTCCTTGGCTGGTCCATAACCATCGGTGGTCTGCTTTTTATTCTTTATGGATATTTCGGGCCATACATGCCCGGAATAATCGCTCATAGAGGTTTTGAGATTGAACGGCTGGCCGCTTTTCTCTTTCTGACCCAGGACGGCGTGTTCGGAGTCATGTGCAATGTCCTGGTGACCTATGTTATTATCTTTATCTTTTTCGGGGCTTTTCTGCAGCAGTCCGGGGTGGGCAGATTCTTTATTGACTGGCCTCTGGCCCTGGCAGGCAAAAGTCTTGGCGGTCCGGCCAAGGTTTCGGTGGTTGCTTCGGGGTTTTTCGGGTCTGTATCAGGTTCAGCTATTGCCAACACGGTTTCCACAGGTTCTTTCACCATCCCCCTTATGAAGAAGGCTGGTTTCCGTCCTCACGTAGCCGGGGCTATTGAACCGGCAGCATCCATAGGCGGCATGTTTATGCCTCCTATTATGGGTGCCGGCGGATTTCTCATGGCTGAAATGACAGGCACCCCTTACGTAACCATTATGGCCATAGCTGTTTTTCCGGCGCTGCTTTATTTTCTGTCCGTGTTTATCATGATTCATTTTGAAGCCAAGAAGTTGAACATAAAAGGGATGGATCTCGAAGGTCAGCCCGGAGCCATGGAGGTTTTCAAGCAGCATTGGTTCAAGGCTATGCCTCTGGTTATCATAGTTATTATGATGCTGTTGGGTTATTCTCCTGGGATGGCCGCGTTCTGGGCGACACTGTCGTGCGTGGTCATCAGCTGGGTTGACAGGGAATACAGGATGGGTCCTAAAGAAGTATGGCGGGCCATGGTGGTGGGGTCGCGCAATACCCTGGTTATAGGCGCTACTGTAGGAGTGATAGGAATAATTGTAGGCACAATTTCCTTAAGCGGAATAGGCCTTAAGTTTTCCGATCTGATTATTTCTCTGTCCGGCGGTAACCTTTTGATCGCGATCATCCTCATTGCTCTTGCGTCCCTGGTACTGGGCATGGGAGTTCCCGTGACCGCTTCATACCTAATTGTGGCGGTTCTGGCTGTTCCAGCCCTGCATGAACTCGGCGTCAGCGTTATTGCAGCCCATATGATTGTGTACTGGTTCAGTCAGAATTCCAATGTCACTCCTCCGGTATGCGTAGCTGCCTACGCCGGCGCGGCTATTGCCGGTTCTGATCCGTGGAAGACCGGATGGACCGCGCTTAAGTTTTCCAAGCTGCTTTATGTAGTGCCGTTTCTTTTTGCCTATGAACCTGCCATGGTCCTTAACGCCCCAACTCATGAGATCATCATGGTCTATTTCGCGGCCACCATAGGGACCATTGCCTTTTCAGCCTGGTCCATGTTTTATCTGCTGAGGAAAACCACCATCATTGAGTGGCTTATCTTTGGGGCAGGAACCTATTTGTGCTTCAGTCCGGATATTGTAAAAGATATTGTGGGCATTCTTCTGGTGGGACTGGTTATCCTCAACCAGCACAGAAAAAACAAAAGGGATTTGAAGAAGATGGGGCCGCTGGCTCCATTGGCCTCTTCTTAAATATGTGCCTGAGAATAAACCTTTACAAATAATTGTCTGATGGGCTATTGATGATTATAATTAATCTGTCAGCTAACCAACCGGAGCGGGTATGATCGCTTACACCATTTATTTGCCGCAAATCAGAGGACTTTTAAGCAAATGGGCCGCAGAACTTAATGTTTATGTGCCTACCCAGGTTGAGAACGGTTTCTATGAATTCAGGTCCTGGACCGAAGAAGTTGAAATCGCCTGGGATTACGATCTTTGTTATACTACCTTAAAAAAGTATATTCTCCCATCCAGAGAAGACCTGATCTCCTTTGACATGCAAAAGTACACAGCCAGTCCGGTCATTGAAGCCCCTAAACAGCTTTTGTTTGGTGTGCATCCCTATGACATCAAGGCCATGAATCAGCTGGATCAGCTGATGGATATAGGCAGTCCGGATGTAAACTACCGGGCCAGGAGAGACAATACTCTGGTTTTCGGCCTGGAGCCGGTGCATGTTGCTGATACGGCTTTCTGGTCTGGTATGGATGCTTCCAGAGTGGATCTTGGTTATGACTTATTCTGGACCAGGATAAGCCCCGGGGCTTTTTTTGTTCAGGTAGGTTCGGCCAAAGGAGAGGAGATGCTTAAGGCCGACGGCCCGGTAGAAAAATCCAGCGTGGCCCAGAAGGAGGCTGCCAGGAGAGCGCATTTGAAGGTTGTGGCCAAGGCTGAAAAGCAGACTCTTAATTTTGACTGGAGTAAAACTCCTGAACTGGTGAGTAAATTTTATGACAAGCAGGGATTCTGGAGAGAGAAGTCCAAGACATGTCTGTCCTGCGGTTCATGCAACCTTGTTTGTCCTACCTGTTACTGTTTTGATATACAGGAAGAATCTGATGACCTGCTGCAAAAAGGTAATCGTTACCGTCAGTGGGACGGCTGCATGCTTAAAGGGTTTGCTGAAATAGCCGGAGGACATAATTTCCGGGATACTGCCTGGGAAAGATACAGACACAGATATATGCGCAAAGGAAAGTATATTTATGATAAACTGGGGGAGCTTGGATGTGTTGGCTGTGGAAGATGTGTCCGGGCCTGTACCGCAAGAATAGCCAACCCCAGGAAGGTTTACAACGAAATCTGGGAGGCCATAAAGAATGAAGTCTGATTTTTCTCCCTATGTCCCCAGGCCTGCAACGCTGGTGGCTAAAAAGGAACTTAATGAATTTGTGACTCTGTTTGAATTTGCCCAGGACAGCGGCAAACCCCTTGCGCACAGGCCGGGGCAGTTTATCCAGGTTTCTATTTTCGGGGTGGGAGAAGCTCCCTTTTCAGTGAGTTCAGCGCCACGTACGGATAACAATCATTTTGAGCTGGCGGTGCGCAGAATAGGATCTGTGACTAATGCGTTGCATTCCCTGGAAACAGGTTCCAAAATCGGGATAAGAGGTCCTTACGGATCATATTTTCCCATGCAGAAGTTTGTGGGGCAGGATTTTCTCTTTGTCGCCGGAGGACTCGGATATATTCCCCTAAGGAGCGTGCTTCATTACATGCTCAGGCACAGGGATGAGTTTGGCAGGCTTATTCTGCTGGTGGGTACCCGTAATCCCGGAGAAAGGATATTCACGGACCAGCTGGCGGATATAACTAAAAGAGGGGATGTAGAGGTCCTGGAAACAGTAGATATTGCCGATGAAAACTGGCAGGGCAATGTCGGAGTGATAACCACTCTTTTCCCCAAGATCAGGATCAATCCCGACACTACAAGCGTGGCGACCATTGGTCCTCCAATAATGTACAGGTTTGTGATTAAGGAATGCAGCAATCTGGGTATTCCTTCCAGCAGAATTTATGTTTCACTGGAAAGACGGATGAAGTGCGGTCTGGGCAAATGCGGTCATTGTCAGATCAATGGACTTAACTGCTGTACGGACGGTCCTGTCTTTTGCTATACAGACATCTCCGGGCTTGAAGAAGCGCTGTGACCGGTTGCAAAAATCCGACAGAGTTCTGAGGTTTCTGCCCGCCTTACAGAGAATTTCATTGAACAGGACCACGCATCGTTTATAAGGAGGCTAAAATGCCGGCAAAACCCAAAGTCGCTTTTTTTGATTTCGCAGGTTGTGAGGGCGACCAGCTTCAGGTGGCCAACCTTGAGGAAAGACTCCTTGAGATTGCTTCCCATCTGGAGATTGTAAGATTTCGCGAGATCAAGACAATAAAACAGGATGATTATGATATTGCCTTTGTGGAAGGCTCCATCACCAGGCCTGAGGATGAGCCAAGAATCAGGGCTATCCGGGAGAATGCCAAAATTCTGGTGGCCATTGGTGCCTGCGCCACCATAGGAGGCGTCAACTGCCTGAAAAATTTTATAAATGAATCCGAGTATAAGTCTGTGGTCTACGGTGCTTCCGGCAGATGGTATGACACTTACCCGGCCAGGCCGCTGTCTGCCGTGGTCAAGGTGGATATGGAGATTCACGGCTGTCCCATTGATAAGAATGAATTTGCCAGGGCAGTAAAAGAGCTTCTGCTGGGCAAGATATATTCCCCGCCGGATCATCCGGTATGCGTAGAATGTAAAATGGCTGGAAATATATGCAGATTTGAGCAGGGCAGGCTGTGCCTGGGTATAGTAACCAGGGCGGGATGCGGCGCGTGCTGCGTAACTGAAGGCAGTGTTTGCTGGGGATGCCGGGGACTTGCGCCCGAGGCCAACGTGGACGCGGCCAAACAGATAATGGACGAGCATGGTTTTTCCTGGCTCCAGGCCCAGGATCATCTCAGATTATATTTTGGATACAATTGTAGATTATAACTCTTGGAAGAGAGTGTGTGGAGATATTATGAGTACGGAAAAAGCTAAAAACCGGAATAAAAAGCAGGAGACCCCGGCAGAATCCAGGCCGGTTCAGTCAGGTCCCAGCACCCTGGAGGTCAAACACCTGACCAGAGTTGAAGGTCACGGCAATATCGTGGTGGAGCTGGATTCCAAGAATCAGGTTCAGGACTGCAAATGGCAGGTAGTGGAGGCGCCCAGGTTTTTCGAGGCCATGATCCAGGGCAGACCTTATGAGGATATTCACCATATTGTCTCCAGGATATGCGGAATTTGCTCCATCGGTCACCAGCTTTGTTCCATCCAGGCAACTGAAGACGCCTTTGGCCTCAACGTCTCCAGGCAGACCCTGGATCTCAGGAAACTGGCTCTGCACGCTGAAAATCTGCAAAGCCACCTGCTGCACATCGGGTACCTGGTACTTCCTGATCTTATGGGGGTTGATTCAGTGCTGCCCCTTGCAGAGACTCATAAGGATGAACTGGTAAATCTGGTGGCCTGCAGGCGGATATCAAACGAGTTCAGCCGTTTGATCTGCGGACGAACCACTCATCCCCAGAGGCTTGTTCCCGGAGGAATGGAAAAAGTCCCGACTTCAGAAGAACTGGCCGGGCTTAAGAAAAAGCTGGAAGAAAGCCTGGACCGTCTGGATAAAATCGTGAATCTGTTTGCGGCCCTGGCTGATAAATGGCCTGACTTTAAAAGACCCACCGAGTATGTTGCTCTGGTTTCGCCCGCTGAATACGCCTTGTACTCAGGCGAACTGGGCAGCTCAAAGGATATTAACAGACCGGCCATGCTCTATAAACAGATTACCAATGAATACTGCGTGCCCCAGTCTACTGCCAAATGGGCCAGGAATACCGGGGATTCCTATATGGTGGGGGCCTTGGCCCGGTTTAATCTTAATCATAAACACTTAAGCCCCCGGGCTCAAAGAGCCGCCCACAAGCTTGGCCTCAAGGCGCCTGAATATAATCCATATCTTAATACAGTGGCTCAGCTGGTGGAATGCGTCCATTCTACAGAGGATTCCCTGGAGATTGTGGCCAGGTTGATTGGAAAGGGTCTTAAGGAAGAAATGCCCGCCCGCATAAAGATAAAGGCCGGCAAAGGAGTGGGAGCAGTAGAAGTGCCCCGGGGGATACTTATCCACAGCTATGAATACAGCGATGAAGGCAGGATTGTTTCAGCGGACTGCGTCATCCCCACCAATCAGAATCACGCCAATATCCAGATGGATATGAATGCCATGAAGTCCATGCTTTCCGGACTTGACCCCGAAGCCATAGAGCTTAAACTCAGCATGCTGGTGCGCGGTTATGATCCCTGTATATCCTGCTCCACCCACCTTATTGACGTATGCGGAGAGCCAGAGAACAATCTGGTCAGATTTGTCCGGGTATAGCCGGGTTTGTCAGAAGGGCTGATTCTTTTTCTTCTGGTCTGTTATGTCGCTGATATGGTCATTGGCGATCCTGCCGGCTGGCCTCATCCGGTCAGGCTTATAGGCCGTGCTCTGGATATGCTTGAGCCTGTCCTGCGGCGGTCGGGTCTGAGCCTCAGGCTGTGCGGCTTTGCCGTGCTTTTCACCGGTTGTTCTGCTGTTTTTCTGGTGGTTACCTCTCTTGTTTCCCTGCCTGTTTTTGGGTTTATCCTTTCCCTATACCTGGGCTATGCCTGTCTTGCTCAGGGATGCCTGCTTCATGAAACCAGAAAAGTTCAGAAATTAATCGACTCGGGCAGTCTGCAGGAAGCCAGAAAGGCCATGAGCTTTCTGGTCAGCCGGGATACGGCAAAGCTTAATGAACAGGAGCTTTATCAGGCCCTGGCCGAGACTTTGTCTGAGAATTATAATGACGCCTTTTGCGCCCCGTTTTTTTATCTCAGCCTTATGGGGGTCCCCTGGGTCTGGGTGTACAAACTGGTCAGCACCATGGATTCCATGTGGGGCTATAAAACCGATAAATGGAACCAACTTGGTTTTGCAGGGGCAAAGGCCGACGATATCCTGGCCTATATTCCGGCCAGACTGGCTGCTTTGTCCCTGGTCGGCGCCGCGTATATCCTGGGTCTTGGAAAGAATGTTCGTTTGTCAGTCATGGCAGCCGACGCAGGCAGAATGGAAAGCCCCAATGCAGGGTGGCCCATGTCTGCGGCCGCTCATATACTGGGAGTGCGTATGGGCGGCAATGCTTCTTATTTTGGAAAGAAAAAGTTCAAACCGGTTCTGGGCAGAGAGGGTGAAAGCTATTCATCCGCTAAGATAAAGCAGCTGATCAGCCTTACCCAGACTGGTTCCCTTTTGTACGCCCTTGGATTTACTTTTCTGGCCGCCGCTATCAGATGATCCTTATTTCCGTTACCATTCGTTTTTTTATCTGTCTGTATTGACCCCTCATACTTTGGGCAATTTTTGTAAAATGATAAGTACCCTGCCACAAAAAGCAATTCATTCTTGACCACGTCCATATTTTAGAATAATCTATATATAAAGAAGGCAAAATGGCGAATGATTGATAATAAAGACATAAAAATTCTGAATATACTCCAGACAAACTGCAGGGTTTCCAATGCTGAAATCGCCAGACAGATGAATATGGCCCCGTCAGCGATTCTGGAACGGGTGCGCAAGCTGGAAAAAAAAGGTATTATCAGGGGATATGAACTCCGTCTTGATCCGGGGAACATGGGGTTGTCCCTTACGGTTATTATTCTGGTTAAGACAGAAGAAAACGTGGGTTCAACCAGAATCGGCCGGGATCTGGCTGCAATTTCAGAAATACAGGAAGTTTATTTTACCGCTGGCGAATATTCTTATATGGTCAAGGCCCGCCTGGCAGACACCGACGCCTTGACCGCACTGCTGCAGAAAATGGGTGCGGTGTCAGGTATCAGGGACACTCGAACCACCTTTGTTCTGGATACCATCAAGGAAAGCGCCGGTCTTGATCTTGATGGCCCTGTGGCAAACACAAGAAAATCAACCGATAAATGATAAGGGAGGATAGTTTATGTCAGATGATGTTTTAAATTCCAGGATAAGGGAAAGAGGCAGGGAGTTTTTTGAGAGCATAAGCGGAGAGGCTCCCTCCATCTTCAACAAAGGCTGGTGGACCGGTAAAGTCATGGACTGGGCCATGCGCAACGAGGATTTCAAGGTTCAGCTCTTTCGTTTTGTTGATGTCCTTCCCTATCTCAATACTTCTGAATCACTGACCAGACATATCCAGGAATATTTCGGGGGCCAGGAGCAGGACATACCATCAGTACTGAAGTGGGGAGCCAAGAGTGCAGGCTGGGGCAAGGGACTGGCAGGCAAGCTCATGGCCAAGTCCATCCGTTCCAATATAGAAAGTATGGCCAAACAGTTCATAATCGGGGAGAATATCAAACAGGCCCTGAAAACCCTGCACAAGATGCGCAAAGACAATTTTGCCTTTACCGTGGATATCCTGGGTGAAGCAACCGTAAGTGAGGAGGAAGGTCAGCAGTACCAGCAAAGTTATCTGGATCTTGTGGACGGTCTGGCCAAGGACGCTGATAAGTGGAAAGCCCTGGACGGAGAAGGCGAATACGACTGGGGCTACGCGCCCAAGATCAACATATCCATAAAGCCTTCCGCCCTGTATTCCCAGGCCAGGCCTTCCGACTTTGCCGGTTCTGTTGCGGCCATCTGTCAAAGACTTAAGCCTGTAGCCCTTAAGGCCAGAGAAAAGGGCGCGCACCTTTGTATTGATATGGAGCAGTATAAATTCAAGGATATTACTCTGGAGGTTTACAAAAGGCTGCGCTCAGATCCGGACCTTAAGGATTTTGATCAGCTGGCTATAGTGCTTCAGGCCTATCTGAAGGATACAGACAGGGATCTTGAAGAACTTTTGTCCTGGTCCAGAAAAGAAGAGCTGCCCATTGCCATCAGGCTGGTTAAGGGCGCTTACTGGGATTATGAAACCGTGATTGCCAAGCAGAACGGCTGGGAAGTGCCTGTATACACTATCAAGGCCGAAACAGACGCGGCCTTTGAAAGACAGTCCACTAAAATACTGGAAAACAGTGATATCTGTTATTATGCCTGCGGATCTCACAACATCCGGTCCATTGCAGCGGTCATGGAAACAGCCCGGGAACTGGGTGTTCCTGAAAAAAGATATGAGTACCAGGTTCTTTTCGGGATGGCGGAACCGGTGCGTAAAGGCCTGCAAAAAGTGGCCAAAAGGGTCAGACTTTATTCTCCTTACGGGGAAATTCTCCCGGGAATGGCTTATCTGGTGCGAAGGCTTTTGGAAAATACAGCCAATGAATCATTTCTTCGCCAGAGTTTTGCTGAAAAAACCGAAGTTGACCGGCTTCTGCAGGATCCGGCCATTCTGGCCCAGGAAGAGAGAAAATCCAGAGAAGAAACTGGCCGGGAACAGAAAAATGTTCCGGATTTTGAGAATCAGAGCCTGGCTGATTTTACCCTGGAATCCGAGCGCGAGGCTTTTCCTGATGCCATATCCCGGGTTCGCAAGGAAATGGGAGGAGATTATCCTCTAATTATTAACAATAAAGAGGTATATACTGATGATAAGTTAAGTACCTACAACCCGGCTGACCCTGACGAAATAATCGGACATGTCTGTCAGGCTTCCACTCTGGAAGTAGACCAGGCACTGAGCGGGGCCAGACAGGCCCTGCCCATGTGGAGGGACCTGAGTCCCCAGGACCGGGCCAATTATATTTTCAAGGCAGCTGACATTGCCAGAAAAGATATTGTTAAGCTATCCGCCTGGCAGGTGCTGGAAGTCGGCAAGCAGTGGAGTCAGGCTCACGGAGACGTGGCCGAGGCCATAGATTTTATGGAGTATTACGCCAGAGACATGCTAAGACTCGGCCAGCCCCGGCGTATGGGCCGCGCTCCCGGAGAAATCAATCATCTGTTTTATCAATCCAAGGGGATAGCCGCGGTTATTTCTCCCTGGAATTTTCCCCTGGCTATCAGTGCAGGAATGACCTCGGCTGCTCTGGTTACGGGTAATTGTGTCTTGTTCAAGCCCGCCGGGGCGGCCTCGGTAATTGGCTACGGCCTGGCTGATATCTACCGCAAAGCCGGCATCCCGGATGGAGTGTTTCATTATATTCCAGGCCGGGGAAGCGTTATAGGCGATTATATTGTGGAACATCCAGACATAAGCCTCATCGCTTTTACCGGTTCAATGGAAGTGGGCCTGCGCATTGTGAACAAGGCTTCCGTAGTCCAGTCCGGTCAGCAGCAGGTCAAGAGGGTGATTGCTGAGATGGGCGGCAAAAACGCCATCATTATTGATGATGATGCTGATCTGGATGAAGCGGTACTGGAAGTTGTTTATTCCGCTTACGGCTTTCAGGGGCAGAAGTGTTCAGCCTGTTCCCGGGTGATTGTGCTGGAGAATATTTATGACAAGTTTGTCAGCAGGCTGGTGGAGGCGGCAAAATCCGTCAAGATCGGTCCGGCAGAAGATCCGGCCAATTACATGGGGCCGGTAGTGGATAAATCAGCTCAGGAAAATATAAAAGAGTATGTGGAACTGGCCAAAAAAGAAGGCAATGTCCTGTTGACCCGTGATGTGCCCGAACAGGGCTGTTACGTACCCCTGACTATTGTAGAGGGCATTACTCCGCAGCACCGCATTGCCCAGGAAGAGGTTTTCGGGCCTGTGCTGGCGGTTATGAAGGCCAGGGATTTTGATGAGGCTGTTGAATGGGCCAATTCCACCAGGTTCGCCCTGACAGGAGCGGTGTTCAGCCGGAGCCCCAGCAATCTGGAAAAGGCCCGCAAAGATTTCCGGGTGGGCAATCTTTATCTCAACCGGGGTAGTACCGGAGCATTGGTGGAACGCCAGCCCTTTGGGGGTTTCAAGATGTCCGGGGTAGGTTCCAAGACCGGAGGGCCGGATTATCTGATCCAGTTCCTGGATCCCAGATGTGTTACTGAAAATACCATGCGCAGAGGCTTTGCCCCTATTGAGGAGGATGACGACTGGGTGGAATAGATGCCGGGAAAGAGCCTTAATGCAGATTAATATGTAACTTTGACCATATTAACGGGCCGGTCTTTAGTTCCTGTTTCTGTTGATAAGAACTTTCTGCCGCGGTTCCGTCAGACCAGCCATCAAAATAAAAGGCCCGGAACTTTTCTTGTTCCGGGCCTTTTATTTTGATATAATTAAATTGTCAGTTTATGTTTCCTGGACACCCTTGGCGATGCGATCGCCGGTTTCCCTGTCGATATTTCTCCAGTATTCCAAAGCGCGCTGCAATACCGGTTCAGATACTCCTTTTTTGAGATGTCCCACTACATTGGATACCAGCCGGTCCCTGGCATCGTCGTCCATGACCTTCCGGACCAGAGTTCCGGGCTGGCCGAAGTCGTCGTCTTCCTTGTGCAGAGTATAGGCGGACCGGACAAACTCTCCGTCCGCAGACCAGACAGCCTGCTCCGGATAGCGCTCCGCATCGGGCTGGGGGCCGTTCTTGGAGTTGGGCGCATAGACCGGATCGGTAACGTTATCCATACGCATGGTCCCACCCTTGCTGTAGCTGTTTACCGGGGCAATGGGCCGGTTGACCGGGATCTGTTTGTAGTTGACTCCCAGGCGGGCCCGGTGGGCGTCGGCATAGGAGAAGAGGCGGGCCAGAAGCATCTTGTCCGGGCTGGGTCCGATTCCGGGAACAAAGCTGTTGGGCTCGAAGGCTGCCTGCTCGATTTCGGTATGAAAATCCGTGGGATTGCGGGTCAGTGTCAGCCGGCCTACTTCGTGCAGAGGATAGTCGGTGTGGGGCCAGACCTTGGTCAGGTCAAACGGATTAAAGCGGTAGGTCCTGGCCTCCTCAAAAGGCATGATCTGGACCTTGAGTGTCCAGCTGGGGTGCTCGCCGCGTCTGATTGCATCAGACAGGTCCCTGCGATGATAATCCGGGTCCTGACCAGCCATGCGGTCGGCTTCTTCATCGGTGAGAAAGTCGATGCCCTGGTCGGTTTTGAAGTGGTACTT
Organism: Desulfonatronovibrio sp.; assembly: GCA_046496945.1. GTDB lineage: Bacteria > Desulfobacterota > Desulfovibrionia > Desulfovibrionales > Desulfonatronovibrionaceae > Desulfonatronovibrio. The sequence goes on along the minus strand of JAWOGL010000183.1, from coordinate 24,544 downwards.
GACCCAGAATTTCTCGCCTTTGGCGTTGATCCACATATAGGTATGGCTGGTGTAGCCGTTCATATGCCGGTAACTTCTGGGCACTCCCCGATCGCTCATCAAAATGGTCACCTGATGAGCGGTTTCAGGAGAAAGGGTCCAGAAGTCCCATTGCATATCGTGGTCGCGAAGGCCGGTATCCGCCCGGCGTTTCTGGGAGTGGATGAAATGCTGGAATTTCATGGGATCGCGGACAAAGAATACCGGGGTGTTGTTTCCCACCATGTCGTAGTTGCCCTGGCTGGTGTAGAACTTAAGGGCAAATCCCCGGACATCGCGCCAGGTATCGGGACTGCCGGCTTCACCGGCTACCGTGGAGAAACGGGCCAGCACGTCTGTTTTTTCGCCCGGCTGGAACAAAACCGCCTTGGTGTAGGCGCTGACATCCTGAGTGACCTGGAAGTGTCCGAAGGCCCCGGATCCTTTGGCATGGGGCTGACGGTCCGGAATCATCTCCCGGTTAAAATTGGCCATCTGTTCCAGAAGATAGTGATCCTGAAGCAGAACTGGTCCGTCAGGACCCACTGTCAGTGAATATTCATCGCTGGATACCGGGTTTCCCGCATCATTGGTGGTAGGTTTGCGGCCTTTTTGATTCATTGCTATACCTCCTTGGTATGGTTTGATTGGATTACATATCAAAGTTAATTGTGACTTTAATGACCCCTTTAACCTGTTTTTACCTGAAAAGAAAGAATTTATGGAAAAAAATCCACATTCAATTTTCAAATGAGTATACAGGGTAAGGCATATGTCAAATCCGGGAATTTTACGGTCCTAAAAGTCCCTATTTGACGATGAGACATAATGCGGATATTTATCCGTGTCTGTTTCGGGCTGTATTATTTGTTTCCAGGTGCAGCAGCCATAGAACCATAATCACGGAGCCAGATAGATGACCATAAAAGAAATACCTAAGGGGTATGAACCCCGGGAAGTCGAGAAGAAATGGATAGATTTCTGGGATGACAAGAAAAGTTTCACCCCTGATGCCGAGCATACGGACAAGTCCTATTCCATTGTTATTCCTCCGCCCAATGTGACCGGAACTCTTCATATGGGTCATGCCCTTAATCTAACTCTCCAGGATATTTTATGCCGTTATCACCGTCAGCAGGGTTTTGACGTACTCTGGGTCCCGGGGACGGACCACGCCGGAATCGCCACCCAGAACGTGGTGGAAAAATCCCTGGCAGCGGAAGGTAAAACCAGGGAAGACCTGGGCCGGGAAAAGTTTGTGCAGCGGGTCTGGGAGTGGAAGCAGGAGTATGGAGACAAGATTCTGAACCAGGTTCGAAGAATCGGGGCTTCAGTGGACTGGACCAGGCTCAGGTTCACCATGGACCAGGGTCTTTCCAGGGCGGTGCGCGAGGTGTTTGTCCGTCTTTATGAGGACGGGCTTATTTATCAGGGAGATTATATAATAAACTGGTGCGTGCGCTGTCATACTGCTTTGTCTGATCTTGAAGTTGAGCACGAGGAAGTTGACGGACACCTGCATCATATTCGCTATCCTCTGGAAGACGGTACTGCATCGCTGGTGGTGGCCACCACCCGGCCTGAAACCATGCTGGGAGATACAGCGGTGGCGGTTAATCCACAAGACGAGCGCTTCAGCCACCTTATCGGAAAAACAGTTGTTCTGCCCATTCTGGGCCGCAGGATTCCGGTTATCGGCGATGAATATGTTGACACAGAGTTTGGCACGGGCTGTCTCAAGATAACTCCGGCCCATGATCCCAACGATTTTGATCTGGGGCGCAAGCACGGTCTGGAAACGATTCAGGTCATTGATGACATGGGACGGATGACTGAAGAGGCCGGCCTTAATTTCATGGGACTGGACCGGGTGGAATGCCGCAGAAAAATTTTAGAGGTCCTGAAAGAAGAAGGGTTCCTGGAAGATATTAAAGAATATAAACACAGCGTGGGGCATTGTTACCGGTGCGGTTCCGTGGTGGAACCATACGTGTCCAGGCAGTGGTTTGTTAAGGTCGGACCTCTGGCCGGAAAAGCCAGGGACGCAGTAGCATCAAAAAAGACCAAAATTTTCCCGGTACACTGGGAAAAGACTTATTTTGAATGGATGGATAATATCCGGGACTGGTGCATATCCCGGCAGATCTGGTGGGGACACCGAATTCCCGCCTGGACCTGTGAGGATTGCGCCGAGCTCGTGGTATCCAGAGAAGCTCCCCAGAAATGCCCCAAATGCCGGGGCGTCCGGCTTGTTCAGGACGAAGACGTTCTGGATACCTGGTTTTCTTCGGCCCTGTGGCCTTTTTCCACCCTGGGCTGGCCCGAAGATACAAAAGAACTGGAAAAGTTTTATCCCACCTCGGTCCTGGTGACCGGGTTTGATATCCTTTTTTTCTGGGTTGCCAGGATGATGATGATGGGTATTCATTTCATGCAGGAAGTACCTTTTCACCACGTGTATATCCATGCCCTGGTGCGTGACTCCCAGGGGCAGAAAATGAGCAAGTCCAAAGGCAATGTTATAGATCCGCTGGTGGTCATGGACAAGTACGGCACAGACGCTTTTCGTTTCACTCTGACTGCTTTTGCAGCTATGGGCCGGGATATAAAGATGAGTGAGGACCGGGTGGAAGGCTATCGTCATTTCATCAATAAAATCTGGAACGCGGCCCGGTTCAGCCTGATGAATCTGGATGAAAACACCAAGGAGTTCAGTCCGGACAAGGCGCAGGGGCTGGCTCATAAATGGATCCTGCACCGTCTGGAAGAGGTCAAGGCACAAACAGCCAGAGCTATAGAAGAATACAGATTTAATGACGCGGCCCAGACTCTTTACCAGTTTGTCTGGCATTCATTTTGCGACTGGTATCTGGAACTGATCAAGCCGGAGCTTTACGGAGATGATCCAGAGGTCCGAAACAATGCCCGGGAGATACTTCTGCATGTGCTTTCTGAAACCCTTGTTCTTCTGCACCCGGTTATTCCTTTTGTGACACAGGAAATCTGGTCGGCTTTGCCGGGCAAAAAAGAGCAGGACTTGAGCAGGGTTGCTTTTCCCCAGAAGCTTGACCAGTGCGTGTTGCCAGAGGCGGCAGAAGATATGGATTTTCTGCAGCAGGTGGTCGGCGCGGTGCGTAATATCCGGTCAGAACTTAATATTGCCCCGTCAGTAAAACTAAGTCTTTTGGTCAGGGTGTCGGGTCAGGATCAACAGTTTCTGCTGGAGTACGCCGGATTGATTCGAAACCTCGCCGGGCTTGAAAGTCTGGAGGCCGCGCCGGATATAGAACCGCCCGGGGGCAGTGGGTCTGCAGTGGTCAAGGGGCATGAACTCTTTGTACCTCTTAAAGGATTTGTAGATATTGAAGGAGAGTTGAACCGCCTGGATAAAGAGCTGGGAAAACTGGACAGGGATCTGGGAATTGTGGCCAAAAAACTGGCCAACCCTGGTTTCCTGAATAACGCCCCTGCAGAAGTAGTGAGCAAGGAAAAAGCCAGAGCCGCTGAATTGGATGAAAAAAAGGAAAAACTGGGTAGTTTAAGGAAAAGACTGGCTGATATGGGATGATTTTTCTTCAGATTTTAATCCTGTTTTGAAACTTTATTGAGGAAGCAATGTCTAAAGTATATCTTATCGGAGCCGGTCCGGGTGATCCAGGGCTCTTGACCATAAAGGCCAGGGAAATTCTGGAGAGGGCGGACGTGGTGGTTTACGATTATCTGGCCAATGAAGTTTTCCTGAAATACTGTCGTAAAGATGCCCAGATTATCTACGTAGGTAAAAAAGGCGGAGACCATACCGTGCCCCAGGACCAGATCAATAATCTCCTGGTGGAAAAGGCCTTGCAGGGAAAGACAGTGGCCAGGCTTAAGGGCGGAGATCCATATATTTTCGGGCGGGGCGCTGAGGAAGCCCAGGAGCTTCTGGAAGCCGGCGCAGAATTTGAGGTGGTTCCTGGAGTGACTTCGGCAGTGGCAGCCCCTGCATACGCCGGGATTCCCCTGACTCACAGGAAATACGCGTCATCAGTTTCTTTCATCACCGGTCATGAAGATCCCAATAAGCCGGAAAGCGCTCACAACTGGCAGTCTCTGGCTTCAGGCACCAGCACCCTGGTTTTTTTCATGGGAGTCAAGAATCTTCCTCACATCAGCAGGATGCTCATGGAAAACGGAATGCGTCCGGATATGCCCGCGGCTCTGGTTCGGTGGGGAACAACCTGTCAGCACAGATCCCTGGTGTCCACTATAAAAGAGATGCCCCGGCTGGCCGTGGAAAAGGGGTTCAAGCCTCCATCCCTGCTGGTGGTTGGTCAGGTGGTCTGTTTAAGAAATGAACTGAACTGGTTTGAGAAGCTGCCTCTTCTGGGCAAAGGGGTAGTGGTGACCAGGGCCAGAGAGCAGGCCAGCGCTCTTGTTCAGGATCTCCATGATCTTGGCGCGTGTTGTTTTGAATTCCCCACCATTGAGATAAGTCCACTTCAGGATTATGAGCCCCTGAAAAAAGCAGTTGAGAATCTCAGAGATTATGACTGGCTGATTTTTACCTCGGTTAATGGAGTGCGTTTTTTCTGGCGGGAAATAAGGAAGATGGGATTGGACGCCCGTGCCCTGGGAAACAACAGGGTGGCGGCCATTGGTCCGGCAACCGCAAAGGTTCTGGAAGAAAAAGGAATTTTTGCTGATTTTGTCCCGGAAAAATATGTGGCTGAGTCGGTTGTAGAGGGACTTTTAAAGCTTGGAATCAAGGATAAAAAGGTGCTTATCCCCAGGGCCAGAGTTGCCAGGGAAGTTCTGCCTGCAGAGCTTGAAAGGGCGGGAGCGCACGTGCAGGTCGTTCCAGTGTACGAAACCGGGCTGGCCCAGGCTGACGGCGCTCTGATTCTGTCCAGCCTGGAAAAAGGGGAAATTCAATATGTAACTTTTACCAGTTCGTCCACAGTGGAAAACTTTTTTTCCCTGATTGCTCCGGAAAAGCTAAGGCCTTATGTGCAAAAAGGGCTCAAGCTGGTGTGTATAGGACCCATAACCGCGGATACGCTTCAGAAATTCGGATTCAGGGCTGATCTTATGCCTGAGGACTACACCATTCCCGGAATAGTACGAACTCTGATAAAAGATAATAAAGCATAAATGCTAATGGTTTTATGAAAATTTTTTGTACCTGGGCTTTCCGGGATTTTAAAAGGTTATGTCATGGCGCTTAAAATAGCAGTACTGGTGTCCGGAAGCGGGTCCAACCTGCAGTCAATAATCGACCGCATTGACCAGGGCATCCTGGATGCCAGGATTACTCTGGTTCTTTCCAACAAAAGACAAGCCTACGGTCTGACCCGGGCTTCAAACCACGGCCTTGACACCACGGTGGTTGAACATACTTCCTTTGAGTCCAGAGAAGATTTTGACCGGGCAGTGGTCCGGGAAATCAGAGAATCCGGAGCAGAGGCGGTCATTCTGGCCGGATTCATGCGCATCCTGACCCCTTTTTTTATCAACAGCTTTCCCGGCCGGATTTTAAATATTCATCCTGCCCTGCTTCCTTCGTTTCCCGGAGTGAACGGACAAAAGCAGGCTGCTGAATACGGCGTAAAGATATCCGGATGCAGCGTGCACTTTGTGGATGAACAAATGGACCATGGCCCCATTATCATCCAGGCGGCTGTTCCGGGGTTTGCAGGTGACAGCGCCAAATCCATGGGGGAAAGAATATTAAATCTTGAACACCGGATCTTCCCCCAGGCCATTCAGTGGCTGGCTCAAAAAAGACTTAAAATACAGGACCGGAAAGTTGAGATTATTAACGGACCCGGGCCTGTGCTTGAAGGCTCAGGCAAAGGCCAGGCTTTGATAAGCCCAGGCCTGGAAAACGGATTTTAAAATTATTCAGGAGGTTTATTGTTATGCAGATACTGGTTTTATATTATTCCAAATCAGGTAATACCCAAAAGCTGGCCCAGGCAATTGCCCGGGGCGTGGATTCTGTAAACGGAGCCACTGCACTGCTGAAAAGTACCGCAGAAGTAAGAAAGGAAGATTTTATTGATTCAAGCGGGATAATAGCGGGATCCCCAGTTTATTTCGGGCTGATGGCCGCGGATCTGAAAAAAGTGATAGATGACTTTGTCAGTCTGAGAAAGAAAATGGAAGGCAAGGTGGGCGCTGCCTTTGCCACTTCAGGGGACCCTACAGGAGGCAAGGAAACCACCATGTTTTCCATTATCCAGGCATGGCTGATTTACGGCATGGTTGTTGTGGGCGATCCCATGAGCGCTACCGGACATTACGGTACTGCCTGTGAAGGCGCCCCTGATGAAAAGGCAATGGAAAACGGTGCAAAACTCGGCGTGAGAGTGGCTCAGACAGCCCTTAAGCTGGGCATTTAACAAGAAAGTATTCACCATGCTGTCAGGACAGCCTGGCCCCTGTTTGTTTTCTGTTTATCAGATTTATCTGAAAGTAGAAAAATGTGATGACCAGATACAACAAAACTAACATTCAATAAGTATAATAAATAGAGAGACTGATGCGTATTTCAATCTTTTGGAAATTGTTGGGAATGGTTGCAGCAAGTGTGCTGCTGCTGGGTATGTCGGTGTTTTTTACTACCAAGCATTTTGTGGCCGATGGGTTTGATCAGGAGTCTGTAAAGAATATTGAGAATTTTCAGTCGGCCATGATACATGAAATCAGAGACAAGGAAGCCTATTATCTGGAAGTAGCCGGGCGCGCCGCCCAGGACCATCAGCTTGCTTCAGCTGTTTATTCCGGCGATTCCAAAGCGCTTGCCAAATATGCCCAGGAGCTGATGGACGCCGGAGACATTGAGTTCGTGACCTTTACTGACAATGAGGGCGAGGTGATACTCAGGGGGCATTCAGATGTCAGCGGGGACTCTGTGCTGTCACAGCAAAATGTCAGCAAGGCCCTGGAAGGCGAACCTGCTGCCGGAGTTGAAACCCTTAGCGAGGCAGGTCTGTCCCTGCTGGCCGGACAGCCTGTAAGGATTTTTGAGAGGATCGTAGGGGTAATCACCCTGGGAATGAGCTTTGAATCCAATATATTTGTGGATGCTATCCAGGAAAAACTCGGAGTTGAGGCCACTATATTTCAGGGAGATACCAGGCTTTCCACAACCATCCGCCGCGACGGGCAAAGAGTGACAGGGACTGAAATGACCAATCCGGAGGTGGTCAGCACCGTCCTTGCCGAGTCGGAAACATTTCTGGATAGAAATAATATTCTCGGCCGCTGGTACGATACCGCCTACTGGCCCATTGTTAATATGCAGGGAGAAACTATCGGCATGTATTTTCTGGGAACCGACCGAGAGATAATCGAAAGCGCCCAGAAAGCCACCCTTGCCTCGATCATGTGGGTTACACTGCTTATTGGGGCTCTTATGCTTCTGGCTGGTTTTTTCCTGGCCAGGACCCTGGCCGGCCGAATTGTAGCGGCTACAGCCTTTGCCTCCAGCGTTGCTGATGGAAATCTGGAGGAAACCCTGCACATTAAAAGTACTGATGAAACAGGGGTATTGGCTGAGTCTCTGAATAAGATGGTGGCTAATCTGAAAAAGATGATCAAAGAGGGCGAAGCCAAGACTGCAGAAGCCGTGCGTGAATCAGAAAAAGCAAGATTGGCCACCAGTGAGGCCAATGAGGCCAGGGAACAGGCTGAAAAGGCCCGGACAGAAGGCAAAACCCAGGCTGCTGATCAACTTGAAGGCATTGTCAGCAGGATTGGTTCAGCTTCAGAAGAGTTGTCCGCCCAGGTGGATCATTCCACCAGAGGGGCAGAAGATCAGAAGCACCGGATTACGGAAACAGCCACGGCCATGGAGCAGATGAATGCCACAGTTTTGGAAGTGGCCAGGAATGCTTCCAGTGCTGCCGGCGGGGCTGATAAAGCCAAGAATGAAGCCGGAGAAGGAGCCAGGATTGTGGATGAGTCAATCAAGTCCATCGCCCGTGTTCAGGAAATGTCTTCATCGGTCAAGGAGAGCCTGGACAGTCTGGGAGACCGGGCCAAACAGATCGGCAGCATCATGAATGTTATCGATGATATTGCGGACCAAACAAATCTGCTCGCGCTCAATGCCGCCATTGAAGCCGCCCGTGCAGGAGACGCCGGACGCGGCTTTGCCGTGGTTGCCGATGAAGTGCGCAAACTGGCTGAAAAGACCATGAGCGCAACCAAAGAGGTAGGGGAGTCTATTGCTACAATTCAGCAGGGGGCCAGGGATAATATTCAGGGCATGGACAAAGCTGTCCAGGCGGTGGATGAAGCCACTCAACTGGTGAACAAGTCCGGAGAAGTGTTGAAAAATATCGTCGAGCTGGCCCAGGAAGTTGCATCTCAGGTCAGTTCAATCGCTACGGCCACGGAGGAGCAGTCCTCTACCAGTGAGCAGGTTAACCGGAGCATTGATGAAATAAACCGCATTGCCACCGATACCGCAGACGCAATGGGGCAATCGGCCCGGGCTATAAATGAACTTGCCGGGCAGGCCGGAGAACTCCAGGCATTGATAGAAAAAATAAAAAACAGCTGATTTTTTCCAGCACGCTTGATATGTTTTGCAAGTATTGAGCGTGCTGCCAGCCTTTTACAATGGTCCAGAACCGGCCGGACCGGATGGAAACTAGTTAACAGAAGATACAGAGTCTGAGAAGAACAGGGCTTGGCGTAGTCAGGATCCGGAGTACGTCTTTGTAAATAAGACGTACTCCGGTAACTTACTGCATTTTGTCCAGGCTGGTTATTAATCCATAAATATTCTGTTTGCAGGGCGCGAAGGTCTGCGGGAACTGGGGCGTGCGGATTTCGGTTTTGTCGCGGACCGTCCCGGTGTAGAATAATCAAACCCATCCATTTCCTTACGTTCAACACTTTCTCCCAGGATACGCTCAATAGCTCTGACCTGTTCTGCATCATCCCTGGTAATCAGGGACAGGGCCTGGCCCGAGCGTTCCGCCCGTCCGGTACGCCCTGTCCGGTGAGTATAGCTTTCCGCAGTATCCGGCAGGTCATAGTTGATTACATGGGTGATACGCTCACAATCAATACCCCTGGAGGCGATATCAGTGGCCACCATGATTTTGTACTTGCCGGTACGGAAACCTGTCATAGCTTCCTGACGCCGGTTCTGCGACATATTGCCCTGCAAAAATGTGGCTGCAAAGCCTTTGCTTTCAAGTTTGCGGGACAATGACTTGGCCCGGTGCTTTGTTCTGGTGAAGACCAGCATGCTTTCGTGGTCGGTTTCCCGGAGCAGTTTTTCCAGCAATCCTCCTTTGAGGTGAGGCTGTACAGGATAGAAAGTATGGGAAATGGCTGCGATGGGTCTGGATGGACCAGCTTTTATTTCAACAGGGCTTTGCAGGTATTCTCTGGTCAGGTTGCGGATCTGGTCCGGCATGGTTGCTGAAAAAAGCATGGTTTGACGCTTGTCCGGCAGAAGGGAAACAATCTTTCGAATGTCCGGAGCAAAACCCATATCCAGCATCCGGTCGGCTTCATCCAGAATCAGAGTATGCACTGAGGAAAGATTAATCAGGCCCTGGTTCACAAGGTCCAGCAATCTGCCCGGGCAGGCAACCAGCACGGTGGCCTGCCTGAGTTTTTTAACCTGGGGACCCTGGGGTACCCCGCCAAAAACAGCAGCACTGTGGATGCCGGTTTTATAGCCCAGCTCTGTAAAATTTTCATGGATCTGCAGCGCCAGTTCCCGGGTAGGAGCCAGGACCAGTACCTGGGCGTTCCTGTGCTTGGGCACATCCTGGGCAAGTAATTTCTGTAAAACAGGCAATACAAAAGCCGCGGTCTTGCCTGTGCCTGTCTGGGCCAGGCCCAGGATGTCTTTTCCAGCCAGCAAAGGCGGGATGGCCTGGATTTGGATGGGGGTGGGGGAGACGTACCCGGCGTGAGATACACCGGCCATAATGCGCCCGTCCAGCGCAAAGGATTCAAAGTTCACAATAACTCCTTGGAAATATGTAAAAAAGGTAAGCAGTATAAGGCATGATCACAAACTGCATGCCGGGGTTAGCGGCATTGGGTATGAAAAGCTATGGGGTCGAGGATCTATCGGGCTGGCGGCTGTGGAGCCGATTCAAGGCATCGAAAGACTGGACTCAATTCCAATCATGCTGTAGCGATTTGAAATAATATACATTTTTTTGAGAATGTAAAGCATGGATTATAATTTGAAAATTTGGGCTTTTCAACCTGATTGATAGTTCAACCACTAAGCAAAGATAAAAATACTGCTGCTCAGTGGTTGAACCGGGTGTTTAAGGACGGATAATTATTGAGGATCCGTGACTTCTATTAGTTCAATCTCAAAAATCAGGGTTGAATTGGGACCTATCTGAGGCCCTGCCTCCTGGTCTCCGTAAGTCTGTTCCGGAGGAATGACCACCTCCCATTTAGAGCCCTGCGGCATGAGCTGCAGTATTTCAGTCCAGCCGGGAATGACCTGATTAAGAGGAAATGTGGCTGGTTCTCCGCGTTCAATTGAACTGTCAAAAACTGTTCCGTCTACAGTGGTTCCCTGATAATGAACAGTGACCACATCTTCGGCTTCGGGTTTTTCTCCCTCTCCCTCGGTTATAACCCGGTAAAGTATGCCGCTTTCCGTCTCCACCACGTTTTCACGTTCTCGGAACTCGTCCATAAATGCAGTGCCTTCTTCAATATTCTGCTGAGCCTGCTGCTGGGTTTTTTCCGCCTGAGCCTCCATGAATTCCTGCTGCAAGGCCATAAGCGCTTCCATCTGCTCGTCTTCGCTCATAAGGGGATCATTGTTTTCCAGGCCGTCGCGCAGTCCCCTGAGCAGGACATCTACATCAATACTCATTTCTCCCTGGGAAATATTATTTCCTATGTCCATTCCCAGAGCGTAGCTGGCTTTTTCTGTAGAGGTCTCCAGAGTTACGGGCTGTTCCGCAGTCCCGGTTTCAGTTTCTGACTGTCCGCAGGCAGTCAGGGTAAGACACAGTCCCAGCAAAATAAAAAATTTGTGAAAATTCATAAACTCTCCTTGAAAATAATTAAATGTTTATCCGGTAAGTGGTGATTATTAAAACAGCATAATGAAGTTGTCCAGATTTCTTTGACCAGGAACCACTTAAGGATTATATGTTGAGTTTACCCAAAAATTTATTGTGAGTGCCTCAAAGTTTAGATATGGTGGATATACCGGACAAGGGAAACGCTGCAGGGTCTGCACAGGAAGTTTTTCATTGCGGATCTAACTGGATGTAGAAAACCTCCCGATTGCTGCGTCTCTGCGAAAAGTTCAAACTCTTAAGTATCATAAATACGCCCCAGTGAAACGAAAGAAGGTTTCACGGGGTAAACTTTGATCTTGAACTTTTTTTGTTGTTTATCCGGCACCCACTTGAGTTGGCAGCAATAACTCATGCCGATAAATATCCACTCAAGTGGGTGCCGGACTGTCGCTTGGAATTTTTGAACAGCCAGTTAAATAACGACTTTTTCAACACGCTGCTAAAGTGTTTTCATCCGGAAACGGTTCTTTTCCCTTGTTTTCCGAAAGAAAACTGTTATTTTTAGGCATCCTGAAAGAAAGACTTTCCGGATGGAAAATAAAGTGCTTAAAATTTTTAAACCAGGACATTAACAGTGACTGACAGTCTGCTTCCTAACTACTCCAGAAAAGAAGAAATCGCCAACAGCATAACCCACGGCCTGGGTATTGTGCTTTCTGTTGCCGGACTGGGCTTAATGGCTGCCTTGTCGGGAATGCTGGGTTCTGTCTGGCATATAGTCAGCTGCAGTATCTACGGGATAACACTGGTCCTGTTATATACTGCTTCCACTTTATACCACAGTGTGCGGGATCCGCGCAGGAAAAAGATCTGCAGGATTTTTGACCATTCAGCCATCTTTCTTCTAATCGCCGGTACTTATACCCCTTTCACCCTGGTCAACCTGAGGGGGCCCTGGGGTTGGACCCTGTTGGGACTCATCTGGGGGCTGGCCATCCTGGGGATCGTGGTGAACTCGGTTACCAGATGCAGATGCCGGACCCTTTCCATGATACTTTACGTGGGCATGGGCTGGGTGATTATTGTGGCCATCAAGCCCCTGCTGGGTTCAGTTCAGTTGGGGGGTCTTGTTTTCCTTCTGACCGGCGGTCTGTTTTATACTTCAGGTCTTGCTTTTTATGCCTGGAAAAGCCTGAAGTATCATCACGCCATGTGGCATGTGATGGTCCTTCTGGGCAGTACATTTCATTTTCTGGCAGTAATTTTCTATGTGATACCGGTTGCCAGCTGAGCGTAAGTCAGGACATGGTTGTTATGCCTTATTTTACCTGGAGGTATAAGCAGTACAAAGCCTGTAGAGGAATATATCTGCCCGGCATCAAGATGAACATAAACAACAATCATAAGGAGATATTATTATGACCAAAACTCAAAAGAATCTGGAAGAGGCTTTTGCCGGTGAATCTCAGGCCAACCGAAGGTATCTGGGCTATGCCCGTCAGGCGGAAAAAGAGGGTTTCCCACAGGTGGCCAAGCTGTTCAGAGCTGTGGCCGAGGCAGAAACAGTGCATGCCCTCACGCACCTCAAACACATGGGGGCAGTCAAATCCACCAGAGAGAACCTGGAAGAAGCCATTGCCGGGGAAACCCACGAGTTCACAAAGATGTACCCCCGGATGATCCAGGAGGCCGAAGACGAAGGTAAAAACGCGGTAAAAAGATCTTTTGAATTCGCCAATGCCGTGGAAGAGATTCACGCCGGACTTTACCGGGAAATCCTGGATAATATTGATAACCTGCCTGACACGGATTATTTTGTCTGTTCGGTTTGCGGTTATACCGTGGCCGGCGATCCTCCGGATAAATGTCCGGTATGCAATGCCGCGGGAAAGGCTTTCTTCCGTGTTGACCAGTAATTGTGAAAAAGAGATCAATGGTTGATATTTAATCTTAAAAGAGATATTTTTTAGCTGACGTTTTCAACATCTTGTTTCCTTTGAAGTTTTGCTCTGGGTGGCCGCAAGGCCTTAATAGGGAACTCCGGTGCAAGTCCGGGGCGGTCCCGCCGCTGTAAGTCACAAGGATTTCTTTTTCATCAAAGGCCACTGTGTGGCAGCCATTTTTTTACCTGCTGATTGTTAAGATAAGAAGCAAAGATAAGGCTTGCAAAGATCCGGTAAGCTGACAGTAAAATGGATGTTGCATGGGAAGGCCGAAAAAGAAGGACGAGCCAGAAGACCTGCCCGGGGTCTTACCTTTTAATTTTTTCCTGGTGCGAGGACATCCAGGATAAGATTCACTGCCCCATCTTTTTCGGGCGGGGTGCGTTCATGCTTGATTCAACCTTCAATACAAAAGCCTGGGATTTTCTGCGCGGATTTGAGCCGGCAAGTCTCTGCGACTGGCCCGGCAAGATAAGCGCGGTGCTTTTTTTCGGGGGCTGCAACCTGCGCTGTCCCACCTGCCATAACGCTTCCTTTGCCTGGGATCCCTCCGGGACTGAGCCTCTGGACCATGGTAAACTTTTGCAGCGTATTCATAAAAACAGAAAATGGCTGGATGGACTGGTATTAAGCGGCGGAGAAGTAACCATTCTGCCCGGCTTTGAAGATCTGCTGAAAACTCTGGCCATGACCGGGCTGCCCATAAAGATAGATACCAATGGTCTGCGGCCCCGGCTTATAAGACAGGCCCTGGGACTGGATCATATTAAAAAGATAGCCGTGGACGTAAAAGGTCCCTGGGAAAAGTATCCTCATCTATGCGGAGGGGTAATAAGCACTGAGCAAATCAGGGTTTGCGCCGGCCAGGTCTTTGATATGGCCAGGGATTGTCCGGAAAAGTTCATGTTTCGCTGTACCAAGGTCCCGGGTTTAAGTGAGGATGATATAAAAGAGGTCAGATCGTACCTGCCTTCCGGGTTTGATCTGACGGTGCAGAAATATATAAAGCCGTAAATACTGAATTTATGATGTCTTTAACTCCTAAAAATAAGGATTGATTATGCCTAAACAAATAAGAAAAAGAGATGGAAGACTTGAATCCTGGTCCAATGACCGCATAAGTCTGGCTATTTTCAAGGCCCTTAAGGCCAGCGGGATAAAAGATCCTCTGCTGGCCAATCGCCTGGGTGCAAGGGTTGCCGCCAAGCTGGAGCAGGTGGATATTCCGGATCAGGAACTGGTTCAGGATATGGTGGAGATGGTATTGATGGAATCCAGGCTTTTTGATGTGGCCAAGAAATATATCATTTACCGGGAAAAAAGAAGAGAACTCAGATCTCAGCATGAAGCCTTCCTGAATATCACAGAAACCATTGATAACTATGTTAACAAGTCCGACTGGAGGGTCAGTGAAAACGCCAATATGGGGCATTCCTTTCAGGGGCTTATGCTTCATTTATCCGGATCGGTGCAGGCCAGGTACTCCCTGGAAAAGTATCCGGAAGAAGTTCGTCTGGCTCATGAACACGGTTATTTCCATATTCATGATCTGTCTTTCGGGCTGGCCGGGTATTGCGCGGGCTGGAGTCTGCGCGATCTGCTTCTGGAAGGCTTTAATCTGGAAGGCAAATGCTCTTCAGGTCCAGCCAGACATTTTGATTCAGCCATGGGGCAGATGGTCAATTTCCTGGGAACTCTGCAGAATGAATGGGCCGGAGCCCAGGCTTTCAACAATGTGGATACTTATCTGGCACCTTTTATCCGCCACGATGGCCTTGACTATGGCCAGGTCAAGCAGGCGGTCCAGAAATTCGTGTTTAACCTCAACACCACTTCCAGGTGGGGAGGTCAGAGTCCGTTTACCAATCTGACTTTTGATCTGGTCCCTCCAGGGCATATCGGCAAAGAAGCAGTGATTATAGGAGGCGAGCTTCAGGATCAAAACTATGCCGAGTTTGCCCCGGAAATGGAGATGATGAACAGGGCTTTTCTGGAGGTGATGCTGGAAGGTGATTATCAGGACCGGATTTTTTCATTTCCTATCCCCACCTATAATGTGACCAAGGATTTTCCATGGGACAGCCAGGTGGGCAGACTTCTGCTGGAACTGACAGCCAAATACGGCGTTCCTTATTTTCAGAATTTTATCAATTCAGATCTGAACCCGGAAGACGTGCGGTCCATGTGCTGCCGTCTGCAGATGGATCTTCGCGAACTCCGGAAGAGAACAGGAGGGCTTTTCGGGGCCGGGGATCTTACCGGTTCCATCGGAGTGGTCACCCTTAATCTGCCCAAACTGGCTTTTCTGGCCCAGGGGGAGGAAGATTTTCTGGATATCATTTCCGAATATGCGGGACTGGCCAAAGATTCCCTGGAGTTTAAGCGTAAATTCATCACCGGCAATATGGATCGCGGCCTGTTTCCTTTTACCAGCAGATATCTGAAACACGGCCTTAAAAATCATTTCAGTACCATAGGACTTATCGGCGGGCACGAGGCCTGCATGAATCTGCTTGGCAAGGGGATTGACAGCGATGCCGGGTCCAGACTCATGCAAAGGGCTTTGAATCATTTGCGGGAATTGACCATTGGCTACCAGGAAGAGACAGGCAATCTGTATAATCTGGAGGCTACTCCTGCTGAAGGAACCAGTTACCGCCTGGCCAAGATAGACAAGGCCCTGTACAGTTCTATTTATGCTTCGGGAAACGGAGTGCCTTATTATACAAATTCTACGGCCATGCCTGTGGGGGCAACCACGGACGTGTTTCAGGCCCTGGAACATCAGGACAAACTTCAGCCTCTTTATACCGGAGGCACTGTTTTTCACACCTTTCTGGGGGAATCAGTGGCTGATTGTGATTCTCTGAAAAACTTTATCGTCAAGGCCATGACCATGACCAAGCTGCCGTACATCTCCATAACCCCGACTTTTTCGGTCTGCAAGGAACACGGATATCTGGTGGGAGAAAAGCCCTCCTGTCCTCACTGCGGCAGTGAAACCGAGGTTTATACCCGGGTGGTAGGCTATTACCGGCCGGTGAAGATGTGGAACCGGGGCAAGCAGGCTGAATACCAGGACCGGGTGGTGTACGGGCTATAAAGGTACATGGATGGTAACTGTTCACCATAGCCAGCGGCCAGTCCCCGGTTCATGTTTCTGTTGATACGAACTCCCTGTCGCGGTTCCCTAAGGCAAACCATTAGCTGGCATGTTATGCTGGATTGGAAATCTTGCATATTCTGGAAAAAAATCGGGCTCTTCGACGTTTAGTGTGGAAAAGCTACTCATGTTTTTTGTTTGCCCCGCTTTCGGCTGGGAGTTTTCTAATGTCCGCCAAAGGGGGATACCTGCCCCCTCCGGACTCTTAATCATTAGGTTTAAGTAACTTTGGAGAAGACTCGTTCATTGATAATATACCGGGAAACAAACCTGCACTGCGGTCCGGTTTCCCCCTTTTGGCGGACACAAGAAAATTCGTCAGCCTACCGCTCTTGGCTCACAAAAAAAATGAGCAGCTTATTTTTAAAAATCCACATGAAACGTCGAGAAACCAAAAATCGGCGGTTTTTAATGTGTATGGTTTGCCTGAACGGAACCTGCGACGGTCAAACATCGCATCAATGGCGAAACATGAACCGGGGACTGGCCTTAAATTAAATGGCTGATCATATATGGTTAATAGATACCATGGATGTTTTCTTCAACAACGGTCCTTAATCCGGCATAGGGCCATGAAGTCACAGTGCCGGCAGGTTTTGTTCCCGGGCTGTTCCAGAGGATCAACCAGAGCCAGGCCCTCTTTTATCTCCCGGCTGATTATTTCCAGCTTTTCCGACCACTGATCTATAATGTCTTTCATCCCGCTTCTGGACAGCTGCTCCGGAGTCTTGAGCCTGTTGCCCCTGGGAGCTATTTCGTCACTGCTTATTATCCCGTGGAACCTGAAAGCCCTGGGGTTGACCTGAGCCAGAACCACCCCGGAGGTTTTATCCCCCAGATTGTAGGAATAAACCGGCAACTGAGGTTCAGTGATGCGTTCCCCCATCCACAGGCTGTCCACACTGTCAATGCCTGCTCCGGTTTTGTAGTCAATAATGACAGCCTGCCCGTTTTTCAGCCTGTCCAGACGGTCCATGCGGGTTTTTATCCGTATGCCGCCTATATGAACGTATTCACTTTTTTCCAGTGACTCCACCTCGAAATCCTTTCTTTCCAGTTCCCTGCTAAGCCAATTCAACAGCAAGTCAGAAAGTCTTTTCTGTTCCAGGATCATGAATTCAGGGGTAAAAAAGGCGTGGCCCTGTTTTTGAAACTCAGCCACAGTCAGGGCGGCTGTTTCGTCTGCCAGGGCGTTCAGGCAATTTTGCCCAAGCAGTTCCTGAAGTTCCTCCAGAGATCCAATTTCCTGCCAGATATACATGAGTGCTTTGTGTACCAGATTGCCCCGGTCGAGAGGGGACAGGGCGAAAACCGGTTCTTCAGGGGCTTGGACGCATAGTCTGTGGGCAGCGTAAGCCTTGAACGGACATAATGCCTGATTCTGAAAAGCCCTGGCCCCTCCGGACAGTCTGGAATCCTTAAGGGGCAGTCCGTAGTCATCAGATATGGTCTGCAGTTCAGAACTCCAGACTGCGGCATTTAAAACAGGAGCAGGGTTGTCAGGGCAGATTCTCTGAGGATCGACAGAAACTACATCAGTGATAAAAGGGCTCTCCAGGATTTCTCTGTCTTCGTCCATGCTGGAATAACTGAATATGATTTCTCTGGAAGAACCACGCAAAGAGGTCATTATTCTGGTTGACAGATCAAGTTCCCGGCCAGGTGAAGACCCCGGGGTCTGATGCTTCCTTTGCAGGTCAACCGGCAGCAGGGGATTGGGCTTGCTGGGAGCCGGCAATACGTCGGCATTTAAATTCATTACCCATAAATGATCAAATTCCAGTCCGGCAGCTTCAAAAAGACCCAGGATCTGTACCTTTGCCGAGGTTGATTCCGGCTGAAAAATCCTGGTCTCTATAAGGCTGGTGAATTTATCCAGGGCCATGGCATAGGTGAGACCCTCAACAACTTTTTCCAGCCTGGACAGTTTGGACAGTTCTTCCTGAAAGGCCTGAAAAGTTTGGTGTTCGAAGCTGTTGAGCGTTCTTGGCCCGGGCCAGCCAGCCTTTTTCAGAAGCTCTGAAAAAAGCGCGGCCCATCCGGCCGGGCTTTGCTCTTTTTCCGGGACAGGAAGGGACTGTCTGATTTGGGTAATTATCTCGGTCAGGATTGGGCAATGACAGGGTTTGCCCGGCTGACCCGCCAGGTTCAGAATATCCTGGACAAACCTCCAGGGCTGCCTGTTGCCACGGATTTCTCTGGCCAGATTTGCTCTGTCAAAGAATTCTTCCTGTCCAGCCCTGATAAACGGGGAGTTCAGAAGTGTTTCCAGTTTCTGGAGATCCCAGCGGCTCTTAGGCAGAAGGCTCAGCATGACCACTGCACTGCGAACAAGAGGATAATGACCCAGGGGGCTGCCCAGAGAGACATTGAATCTTCTCTTTTCAGGTTCTGTCAGGCTGTAAGTGGTTTCAGGATGAAAAACATGATCAAATATACGGATAAGCCTGGAGCGAAGCCTTGTCAGATCCGGAATCACAATCCCTATCCGGGTTTCAGGATCGTCCAGGACCAGGTTCAGGGCCCATCTTGCGGCTGTCCGTGCTTCTGAATCAAAGGAGGTGAATTCTGTTTTAAAGATGTTTGAATCCGGTATCCGGTTATCCAGGACATAAAGATTCACGCCGCCTGCCTGGAGTTCATCTAGAAACTCAGTCTGAACCGGGTCAAATTCATAAAATCCGGCCAGTATAATATCCCCTGGAGGGTCAAACTGTGATCTTTTCAGAAGCCGGGTTAAATAAACAGGAAGTCCGGCACCGGAAAGCAGCCTCTTGTCAGCACAGATTTTCTGGAAGGCCCCGGCCCACTGGACAAAAGTCTGAATTTCCGGATCGGTTGAAGATGCAATTTCCGGCCAGGACAGCTTGTATCCGCAAAAAATTTTCCAGGCCTTTGCCGCGGTCCTGGAAATTTCCCCTGAGCCGGGAAACTGAGGTGCAGGCATGGCCGAGGCAATGATATCCTCCCACAGGTTCTCTTCCTGCTCGCTGGTTAGAAGAAATGGCTTCATTTCATCTTTAACCCGGGAGAAACTTTTTTCCAGCCATGAACTTAAAGGCATGATGGCCGGCGTTTCCCAGACCATGTTTCTTTTTTTTTGCTGAAAAAGACCATAAGCTTTTACCAGATGTCTGGACAGGCGTCTGGTGGAGCTTAGCAGAACCGCGCCCCTCTCAACCAGTTCCAAAGCCCGGCAGTGGTTAATGGTTTGCAAGTTCATGGATTTTTATCAGATTGTTTTCAGGGATCTGTGAGGCCAGGTCAACCAGATGACGATGGTGCGTAAAGAAGATAACCTGGGTTTTCCGGGATAATTCAGCCAGAACCGACAGGGTCTTTTGGGAGCGCTCATCATCAAAATTAATGAGGATATCATCCACCATAAACGGAAAAGGGGAATTTTCATCCAGATATCTGTATATTCCGGCCAGGCGCAGGGCCAGAAAAAGCTGATCCCTGGAACCGTCGCTCAGTTCGTTTACCCCCAGCCTGGTTCCTGAATCCCGAACCGCTTTGATAATGGGTTCACCCTTATGATCATAATCAGCCATGACAGCGTGAAAAGAATTCAAAGTGATTTTCCGGAAGATATCTCCAGCGGTTTTCAGGACCGGACCCTGATTGGCGGTTCTGTATCTTTCTATTTCAGCGGCCAGAATAAAGACAGCCAGCTTAAGGCGCACGTACTCCTGCACATTGTCTTCGAGTATGGCTCTTTGTTCCTGGATTTGCTGCTCTACTTCGGGAACCTGGGAGGTCCCGTCCATTTTGCCCAGACTAAGCTCAACCTCAACCTCCTCCCTGATGAGCTTTTCCATCCGGGGTGTTTTTTCGCTGATTTCTTTTTCCAGGCCTGAAATAACTTCCTGGAGTTCGTCGGGATCAAATTTCCCGGCCTGGTCCATAAAGGTGTTGAGGTCTTCTCCTGCGGACAGTTGTCTGAGATTATCCAGGCAATGTTCCAGTTTGGTCCTGAGTTCTTTTTTCAGCGCGGATTTCTCTTCTATGGCAGGCAGTCTGTCAGGGTCATCAGTTCCGGCCTCCCGGCAGATAATCTTCATTTCTCCTTCCAGAATGGCCAGTTCAGCCTTGTCTTTTCTTGATTTATCCCTTGTGTCCCGGAGTCGCTCCTGCAGATTCTGTTTCCGGTCCGCTTTTTTCTGCTCACTGCTCAGATGAACAAAAAGCCTGCGGGCAACATCCTCAGGCCGGGCCGGATCTTCCTCCCTGTGTTTAAGAGCTTCTGCCAGTCTTGTGACCTGGCCGGCATATTCCCGGCATTTCTTCTCCAGGGCCTGCTTGCGGGCGTGTAATTTGTCAAGTTGAGTAAGACTGGTGTGAATTTCGTGTCTGATTCTGATTTCTTCCAGGATGTCCCGGGGATCCCTGCCTGGCTCAATGTTGGAACTGGTCAGTATTTTATTCCATTGTCTGGTTTTGGTTTCCAGCTCCTGTTTGAGATCCGTCTGCCCGGCAAGAAGATCTTCCAGGGTGCGTTTTACCTTGTCCTGGTCGCGGTTCAGGTTTTTGCGGGTGGAAAGGATTTCCAAAGCCTGATCTCTGGCGTCATCCACCAGAGCGCACAGGGTGGTTATGTCTGCGTTCCCGGAAAACACAGCGCCTTCTGCGTCAAGAGTTTGCGCGCCCAGGCCGGCCAGATGATTGATGTGGTCCTGGATGTTTTGAAGTTCCAGGGTTTCATTTTCCAGATCCTCCCCAAGCCGCAGGATATCTTTTACCCGGGCCATCCACGCTGTCATTTCTCTAGGAGAAAGGGGAGTAATGTCTGCGCTGCTCCAGAGTTGCCGCCAATTACGCATGATCTGATTATAATTTTCCCAACTGGACCTTACTGAAATTTCAAGATGTTTCTTTTCTTCTTCCAGGTCCTGGATCTCCCGGATCAGACTCTGCTTTGCAGCTACCTGGTCGGCTTTTTCCAGAAGGATATCCGCGGTCTGGTCCGCTTCATTCAGACTTTTTTCAAAACCACCTACCAGGTGGGCCGAATTTGTCTGTTTCAGAAATGTCTGCGTTTGCGTCTCTGATTCAGCGCCATCCAGCCAGGCAGACTTAATCAGTGTCCAGCCCTGGTCCCGGAGATTTCTGGCCCGGAAAAGGGAGCCCGGTTCAGGAATGGACTGGTCAGGATCAAGTCCTGACAGTGTTTTCTGCCTGGTTTCCAGATGCTTTTTAAGCTCCTGGAGTTTATTTTCCGCAAGCTTCAGCTCCTGGCGGGCTGTGGACATATCCTGTTCATAGCTGTCAATGGTTTCAGCCAGGGGCAGGGGCAGATCAGCAAGACTTTTCACGTCACCCTGCCAGAGCCCCAGAGAATTAATGCCTTTTTCAATGCTGCGCCGGAGTTTCTTGATCCTGGTTTTGGACCGGCTTTCCTGCTTCAAAAGTTCCGGGGCCACAGACATTTTCCTGGCCAGGATTTCCAGTTTTTTACTGTCAGGAGCCGGGGGCATCCGGGCCAGTTGGGAGTTGATAAACTCCAGGTCCTGGTTATGTTTTTTGATGTCTGTTTCTGCCTGATCAAGCCTGCTTTTCAAAAGACTCAATTCCCCGGCCAGAGTTTCAATTTTTTTTAGTTTACTCTGACTGACCGGAAGGATATCCGGATTGTCCGGCAAGGCTGAATCTGGCAGAAGTCCGGATTTTTCTTGGACCACTCCCTTTAATTCACTGATTTCAAGCTCCAGGGAAGCAATGCTCTCTCTGGCTTCGACAATAACTCCGGCTTGATTGAAAAGCAGTTGAACCTCTTCGGCAAAACTGAGGGTCTGCTGGCATATCTGAAGCTGTTCCAGTTCCCGGGATATCTTGTTCTCAGTACTGGTTTGCTCTTTAATTGAGTGGGTCAGCCGGTTGATGCCGGTAAGAGTTTTGCTGCGCTTTTCAGCAAAATCAGGACTCAGCTCCGGGATGGACTCAAGCTCTGTCAGTCTGGCGTTCAGGTCGTTATACGCGGATATGTGGGGCAGGGCGTTAGAGTATCGGTTATGACGGCTAAGAGATGTCTGTATGGTATGCAGTTTCTCCTTAAGGGACTGCTTGTCCTTTTGAATCTGTTCCAGATTGTTTTTCAGGGTTCGCCACTCATCCGGCCTGATTGATAGATCACGGATCTTTTTGTTCAATTCCGATATTTTGACCGACTGTTGCCAGATAGGTTTGGAGGTGGCCCTGGGCCTGAACAATTTATCGCATTTTTCCTGCAGATCCTCCAGGACACGGCGCAGATGCGTAACGCCGGAAGCCGCTGCAAACAGAGTCTGTCCCAGGTGCCCGCCACCTGTAAGTATTTCCTGTGCGCCCTGACGAAGGCCGAAGTGGTCCAGTCCGAACATGTTGGCATACATCTCCCGGTCCAGGCCGCCCGTGATCCTGTTCATAATTCCGGGGTCCACCGGACTGCCCTGGTCATCCACAAGGTCATTCTTATTTCGCTTGAACCTGGTCATATCCAGGAGATTTCCGGAATCCGTCTCCAAAACAGCGCGGACAGCCAGATCTTTGTATTCATGTAAAAATGCGTCAACGGATTTGAGGCCGAAACCGAAGAAAAAATTGTCCAGCGCCCTCATTGCAGTGCTTTTGCCGGCCTCATTGGGACCGAAAACAATATTCAGCCCGGCGTCCCGGGAAAAAGTAATGGATTTACCAGTAAAATGTCCAAAGGCCTGCAGGTCAAGAAGGTGTATTCTCATGGATCAGCCTTGTTCTGTTTTGCTGGTACTGCTGTTTTCTGAGAGCATAAAGATGATCAGGGAACGGACTGCATCAAGCACTTCCCCGCGCCTGGAGGGATCTTTGAGGTCCGGCACCGTGACCCCGGAACCGGAAAGTCTGGCAGTCAGGTCATTAAGATCAAATCCAAGTTCTTCAAATCTTTGGGGGTTTTCTTCAAGTTCATCAATATACCTGGCCAGGTCCCCCTGGGGGGTTGCGCTTTTCTTCAGTTTTTCCAGATCTATGACCGGAGAAGTGTTCAGGATGATTTTTTCCACCCAGATTTTCCGGCGGGAAATATCCGTGACCACCCGCCTTACTGAAGCCCGCAGTTCCTCTGTGTTCTGCAGAAGTTCATTGTGGGCTCTGGTTGATCCTTGGAATATAATCCTTGCTGCCATGGATCTGCCGTCTGATTTGGCGGAAAGCAGGTTTTCGGTTTGGATTCCTGTCTGGTCCACAACCTGATGAAAGGTATTAAGGCCGGAGATGTCCACTTTCATGGTCTCCCACCTGAATATGTCCAGGTCAATTTTTTCCACAGTCACAGCGTTGCTGTTGTCCGCATCCACCCGCATGCAGCCTTTGGGACCGGGTTCCCTGATATGCCTGCCCTGAATGCAGCCCGGGAAGATCACGTAAGGATCTGTGTGGATTATTTCCGGCCTGTGCACATGTCCCAGGGCCCAGTAATCATAGCCTTTGGCCAGGAGATGATTAAGTTCGCAGGGGGCGTAACCGCTATGTCCGGGCCGGCCTGAAAGTGATGTATGCAAAATGCCGATGTTAAAAAAACCGGGTACCGGTTCAGGATAGGCAAGAGCCAGGTTGTCCAGGACTTGAGATGATCCGTAGCTCTGAGCGTGGATTGCCGCTCCGAGGTCCGGGATACGCCAGGTGTGGGGATGGGCTGAACGAAATGTTTTTACGTTGTCCGGAAGCTTGAGTGACCTGGTCATGGTGTTGCCGGCATCGTGATTGCCCCGAATCAGGGCAACTCTGGTTCCGGCGTCTTTAAGCCTGTCCATTTGCAGGGAAAAATAGAGCAGGGTCTGAAAGTCAGGGCAGTCTGCATCGTACAGGTCTCCGGCTATGAGAAGCAAAGGAATGCTGTTGTCCAGGATATAGTCCACCAGGCCTCTCAGGGCCCGGCGGCTTGCTTTGCGGATTTCCTCAACAGGAGCGCCTTCGTACCGGGCAAGTCCCCGAAGGGGGCTGTCCAGATGAAAGTCGGCCGCGTGGATAAAAGTGAGCATCAAGGACTAATAACATCATCGGCCCGGAGGCTCAAGGATGATTTTCCAGGTTATCAGGTTGTTGAAAATCTCCCAATTGCTGTGTCCCTACAAAAAGTTCAAACTCTTAAGTATCATAAATACGCCCCAGTGAAACGAAAGAAGGTTTCACGGGGTAAACTTTGATCTTGAACTTTTTTTGTTGTTTATCCGGCACCCACTTGAGTTGGCAGCAATAACTCATGCCGATAAATATCCACTCAAGTGGGTGCCGGACTGTCGCTCGGAATTTTTGAACAGCCAGTTGAATAAGGACTTTTTCAACACGCCGATAGATCTGGATGATAAAATCCCGGCGCATCTGGTCAGTTATGGTTTGCCCGGTGTCATAAGCAGCCTGAAAATATTCATAAGCTTCCAGGCCTTCAGGGC
>JAWOGL010000082.1:0-10043 GCA_046496945.1 Desulfonatronovibrio sp. | reverse complement strand
ACCAGCGCCATTATGGCAGAAAGATTTTACTCGGATAAGTATTTTTTCTTCAAGAAGCAACTGGTGTTTGTTCTGGCCGGACTGGCAGTCATGTTTACTGTGTATGTTATCCCCAGAAATTTTTTCTACAAGCTTAAATATCTGTGGATACTGGCAACTCTTACCGCCCTGGGATTGACCATCTATTCGCCTCTGGGACAGAGCGCGGGAGGGGCCAGCAGATGGCTGGATCTGGGATTCATCAATGTTCAGCCCCTGGAAATGGCCAAGGTTTCTCTGGTGCTCTATCTGGCCTCTTTTTTTGCCGGCAAGCAGGAAATGGTCAAAAGATTCAGTGTGGGTTTTCTGCCGCCTACGATAATTACCGGTTTGTTTTGTATTCTGCTCTTGATGCAGCCTGATTTTGGAGGAGC
This sequence comes from Desulfonatronovibrio sp., assembly GCA_046496945.1. Classification (GTDB taxonomy): domain Bacteria; phylum Desulfobacterota; class Desulfovibrionia; order Desulfovibrionales; family Desulfonatronovibrionaceae; genus Desulfonatronovibrio. The sequence continues at coordinate 9,630 of JAWOGL010000082.1, read as the reverse complement.
AGTCTATATCGCGGCTTTGTTTTTTCTCATGAGCCTGGTAGGAGGCACCAGACTGATCTATCTGTTTTCTTCATCGGTTCTGGCCGGGATTACCGCAGCTATTTTGATTGCCCAGTCGCCTTACAGATTCAGGAGGTGGTTTTCTTTTCTGGATCCTTTTAAGGATGCCCAGGACTCGGGATATCAACTGGTACAGTCTCTTTACGCTTTTGGTTCCGGAGGTATCTGGGGCAGGGGCCTGGGTGAAGGCAGACAGAAACTGTTTTTTCTTCCAGAGGCACATAATGATTTTATTATGGCTGTCGTAGGCGAAGAACTGGGCTTTATCGGGATTTCGCTGGTTTTTGTAATCCTGGGAATAATTATCTGGCGGATAATGGCAATCTCCACCAGGCAGACTGAACTGGTCGACCGGTTCGCTGGATTTGGAATGGGTATAATCATTATCCTGGGAAGCCTGCTTAACCTGGCTGTTGTTCTGGGTATGGTCCCTCCCAAGGGATTACCCATGCCTTTTATCAGTTATGGAGGCAGCAGCCTGCTGATGTCTCTTTTCTGCGCGGGTTTTCTGCTAAATCTTTCAAGAGACAGGCGATGTTGAAAAAAGTGGTGCTGACAACAGGCGGAACCGGAGGCCATATATTTCCGGCCCTGGCTGTGGCCCAGAAAATAAGGGATATGTTTCCGGACTGCGAGATAGTCTTTGCCGGTGGTGATTACGGTCCGGAAAAAGATATTATTTCCCGGGCCGGGATCAGGTTCAGATCTTTTCCAGCCAGAGGGGTGGTGGGAAGGGGACTCCGGTCTCTGGGATCCGTATACTGGATGAGCAAAAGTCTGGTCCTGTCAATACTTTTTATGCGCTCTTTTAAACCTGAGGTAGTTATCGGATTTGGGGGATATGCCGGATTCATGCCTGTGCTGGCGGCAAAATGGCTTAAGATTCCCACGGCTATTCATGAGCAGAACAGTTTTCCCGGAGTGACCAACAGGATTCTGGGTAGAAAAGTGGACCGGATTCTACTCAGTTTCCCTGATGAAAAAAAATATTTTCCTGATGAAAAGTCTGTTCAAACCGGTAACCCTGTCCGGAAAGAATTGGCGGACAGAATTGAACACAGCAGGGCAATAACCGGTCAAGCCGGACGTCTTCTGGTTCTTGGCGGCAGTCAGGGAGCCAAAGGCATCAACGATCATGTGCTGCAGGGTATCAGAGAGCTCAGGGCTTCAGATGTGCAAATATGGCATCAGACAGGGCAGGCTGATTTTGAGCGGGTCAGCAGGGTGTATAAAAATGAATACCCCCAGGCCAGGGTGGAGCCGTTTATTGAAGACATGGCCGAAGCATACGCTTTTGCAACTCTGGTTCTGTGCCGGGCCGGGGCGTCAACACTGGCGGAACTTTGCGTTATGGGGAAACCTTCTATCCTTATTCCTTTTCCCTATGCCGCGCATAATCATCAGATGATCAACGCCAGATATCTGGAACAGGATGGAGCTGCCCTGGTTCTGGCTCAGAGTTATCTTGAAGAGGTAAATTTGGCCAGGGTGGTCCTTGATTTACTGGGCAGGCCCGACAAACTGAGAGAAATGAGCCGGGCGGCTCAAAAGACGGCCGCGCCACACGCAGCCCAGAAGATTGTTGAAGAACTGGAAAAGATCAAAAAGTCGGATGACTAGGATGTTTGCACAAATAGCAATATAAAGGTTTAATATAGTTCATGAAAGGCAATATAACAAAAATACATATGGTGGGAATCGGGGGTTCCGGCATGAGCGGAATAGCCGAGGTGCTTTTGAATCTGGGTTACGAAGTCAGCGGATCAGACCTTTCATCCGGTCCAGGACTGGAAAGACTTGAAAAGCTGGGAGCCCTGGTTTTTTCCGGACACAGGGCAGAGAATCTCGGGAATGCCCAGGTGCTGGTAAAATCCACGGCAGTGCGCGAAGATAACCCGGAGGTAACTGCAGCCAGGGAAATAAATATTCCGGTGATTCCCAGGGCGGAAATGCTGGCCGAACTGATGCGCCTTAAAACCGGGATAGCAGTGGACGGAACTCACGGCAAAACAACCACCACGTCGTTTCTTGGTACGATTTTCAAGGAAGCCGGGGTAGATCCTACAGTAATTATCGGGGGCAGGCTTAATTCCTACGGCAGCAACGCTCTCCCTGGTACAGGAGAATTTTTTATTGCTGAGGCGGATGAGTCTGACGGGTCATTTTTGTGTCTCAAACCTATAATGAATATTGTAACCAATGTAGACGCGGATCATCTGGATTTCTACCGGGACCTGGATGAGATCAGAGAATGTTTCATAACATTTATGAATAACGTGCCCTTCTACGGTATTAATGTGGTCTGCGGAGATGATTCAGGAGTACAGTCTCTTCTGCCCAGGGTAAATCGTCCGGTAAAGACTTATGGACTGGGGCCTGACAATAATATCCGGGCAGAGGTGATAAGTATATCCACTGGTTCCAGGTTCAAGGTGTTTGTGGAAGATAAATTCTGGGCTGATGTAAAACTGACCCACCCTGGAACACATAATATTCTGAATTGTCTGGCAGCCATCGGTATTTCCATTCACTGCGGACTAAGCAGGAACGTCATACTGCAAGGGCTTTCCTCTTTCGGAGGAGTGGATCGCCGGTTTCAGATCAAGGGCGAGAAGAATCAGGTTCTGGTGGTTGATGATTACGGACATCATCCCACGGAAATCCGGGCAACCATTGAAACCGCCAGAGCGTGTTTCCCCGAACGCAGACTGGTGGCCCTTTTTCAGCCTCACAGATTTACCCGGACCAGGGCTTTGTTCGGCGATTTCTGCAGAGACCTGGCCAAAACAGACGTCCTGCTGCTCACAGAGATTTATCCGGCCTCGGAAGATCCTATTCCGGGTGTGAACGGGCAGAGCCTGGCTCAGGGCATAAGGCAGATAAGCAGGACCAATGTTCATTTTTTTGAAGATCTGGAAAAGGCCGGGCAAAAACTTGAATCTATTCTGTTGCCCGGGGATCTGTTTCTAACCCTTGGAGCAGGAAATGTATGGAAGGTGGGTGAAACCTTTCTAAAATAAAGATGAAAATTATAGAAAATCCTGAATTAAAAACAATGTCCACCCTGAAGTTGGGCGGCAAGGCCAGAGCGGCATATTATGCCCAGGACTACAAAGATCTTGAGACCCTGGGCGGCATATGGCCTGAATTGGGACCGGAAGTTTTGATCCAGGGCAGAGGCAGCAATACCTTGTTTAAGGACGGAAAAAGAGATTTTTCACTGGTAGTCTGGAAGAAAAGAGACGTTTCTGATGTCTTTGTCAGCAAGCAGGGTCAGGTCATGGTTATGGCGGACGCGGGATTGAGCCTTCCCGGTTTTTTAGGATGGAGCGCCGGTAAAGGGCTAAGCGGTCTTGAAAATCTGGCCGGAATTCCCGGCAGTCTGGGCGGGGCTGTGGCCATGAACGCGGGTTCTTTCGGGATCGAAATAAAAGATTTGCTCAAAAGTGTGACCCTGTGGACTCCTGAATCAGGCATTATGGAGATAGATAAAGAGGATATGGAAACCGGGTACAGGACTTTTAAAGTCAGAAATATTGGGAGGCGGTTTATTATCCTTAAGGTTTTGCTGCTCATGCAAAGAGATAATCCCAGGCAAGTCAGGCGCAGGATGAAGGAGTGTTATTTACGCAAGAAAAACATACAGCCTGTTCTGGAAAATACAGCAGGGTGCGTGTTTAAAAATCCAAAGGGATTTGAACCGGCTGGTATTCTTCTGGAAAAGGCCGGGTTCAGGGGAAAAGTTAATGGCCGGGTCTGTTTTTCCCAAAAGCATGCCAACTTTCTGGTCAACAAGGGTGGCGGCAGCAGCAAGGCGGCCCTGGATCTGATATCTGAGGCCAGGCAGACAGTGCAAAAGATGTTCGGAGCTGATCTTGAACTGGAAATAAAGGTTGTTTGATGGCTTATAGCGCAAGCATTCGCATGGCCCAGAGTACCGGCAGATCCAGACGTTACCGGAAGAGTTCTTCTGCAGGACTGATTAAAGGGATGTTTGTAGCTCTGTACAGGCTGGTGGGGCTGTCTTTTCTTTTAACCGTGAGCCTGGGCTTCATAGTCCTGATCAGTATTGTGCTTCTGTACGGATATGACAGGGCTGTAAACAGTGAATTTTTCGCGCTCAGGCAGATAGAGATTATCGGCAATAAACAGCTAACATACTCTCAACTTACTGAATTGCTGAATGTAAATACCGGAGATAATCTTTTGCAGCTGAATATGTCAGATACGCACAGTCTGCTTAATAAAAATCCCTGGATCGAAGATGCGTCGGTGAAAAGAGTTTTTCCTGACAGGCTGGTGATCAACATAGTGGAAAAACAGGCCTATTTCTGGCTGCAGGATCAGGACAAACTCTGCTACGCCGATGAAACCGGAAAGGTTATTACCCCTGTCAGTCCGCAGAGATATGTATCCCTGCCTACCCTGCATCTTGACGGGGAGACAGAGGATTATGATCTGGAAGCAGTGGTCGGATTTCTGGAGAGCAGGGACTTTCCGTTTTCGCTCAATGATATTTCCTGGATCAGGATAAGACAGACCGGGACCGTGGAAATGTACGTGGATTCCCTGGGTTTGACGGTTACTCTGGATAATTCCCAACTGGAATCCGGATCAGCAAAACTTGGCAGAGTATGGGCGGACCTTGGAAAAAGAAAAGAAAGGGAATCAGTGAACAGGATTATTATTACAAAGAGCAACGCGTGGGTGAATTATAGCCCGGGAAAACAGTAAAAACAGGACAAGACCAGCTGCCGGGCGCTGCTTTGAAGGGTGCTCAAGATTAACGCGGCAGGCAGGGGAGTCCAGTTAAAAAGATAAATTCTTAACTGAAAAACAAGGATGACTTTATGGCTAAACCTGAACTGATAGTAGGACTGGACCTGGGCACAACCAAGATATCAGCCGTGGTAGGGGAGATATCTCCGGATGGAGTGGATATTGTTGGAATCGGAACCAGCCCGTCAACAGGTCTTCGCAAAGGAGTGGTGGTCAATATCGAGCAGACGGTCCAGTCCATAAAAAAGGCTCTGGAAGAAGCTGAACTCATGGCTGGATGCGAAATTCATTCGGTTTACGCCGGAATAGCCGGCAGCCATATCAAAGGCTTCAACAGTCATGGAGTTATTGCGGTTAAAGGGGGAGAAGTCGGAAGCCGCGATGTTGAGAGGGTTATTGATGCTGCCAAGGCAGTGGCCATACCTCTGGACAGGGAGGTGATTCATATTCTGCCTCAGGAATATATTGTCGACGATCAACGCGGGATTGCTGATCCGCTGGGAATGGCCGGGGTCAGGCTGGAAGTAAAGGTGCATATTGTCACCGGGGCGGTAAGCAGCGCCCAGAATATCGTCCGTTCCTGTCATCGTTCCGGGTTGGACGTGTCTGACATAGCTCTGGAGGCGCTGGCTTCTTCCAAAGCGGTTCTGACCGGTGAAGAAAGGGAAATTGGGGTGGCCCTGGTGGATATAGGAGGAGGAACCACTGATGTGGCGATTTTCAGCAATGATTCCATCAAGCATACCGGAGTTATTGCAATCGGCGGAGCCAATCTGACCAACGATATTGCTTTTGGCCTTCGCACGCCCATGGTGGCTGCGGAAAAGATCAAGATCAAATATGGATGCGCTCTGGCGGATATTATTCAGGACGATGAGATCATTGAAGTCCCCAGTGTGGGAGGGCGCTCCCCGCGAAAACTTTCCAGGCATGTTCTGGCTGAGATATGTGAACCGCGCATGGAGGAGCTGCTTGTACTGGTGGACCAGGAACTTATCCGTTCAGGCTACAAAGATTCCATTGGAGCCGGGGTGGTTCTGACCGGAGGAGCCTCTCTTATTGAAGGTTCTCAGGAACTGGCTGAGCAGATTTTTAATCTGCCCACCAGGATAGGATATCCCAGAAAAGTTGGAGGCCTGAGGGATGTAGTAAACAATCCCATGTTTGCCACGGCTGTGGGAGTGTTGATTTACGGGGCGGAGAAAGAAAGCACTGAGAAAAGTTTCAGAATCAGGGATAAAAACATGTTTAACCGCATCCTGACCAAGATGCGTAAATGGTTTGTGGACATAAAGTAGGGTTGATCCCTGCGCAATTATAAAAATTGCCGTTATTTTTAATGTTGAATATGCAATACAGGGGAAGGAGGAAGCCATGGAATTTCAGGAAATTGAAATGGAAGGCAACGCCAGAATCAAGGTCGTAGGAGTCGGTGGAGGCGGTGGAAACGCCGTAAACAACATGATCTGTTCAGCCATGAAGGGAGTTACTTTCATTGTGGCCAATACAGATCTGCAGGCCCTCAAACATTCAAAGGCGGAGCATAAAATTCAGCTTGGCGAGAAGCTGACCAAAGGCCTGGGAGCAGGTGCTGACCCTGAAGTAGGCAAAGAAGCAGCCCAGGAGAGCATTGATCAGCTCCGTGAAATCCTGCATGGATGCGACATGGTTTTTGTGACCGCGGGTATGGGAGGCGGAACCGGAACCGGAGCCGCCCCGGTTATCGCCAAGGTGGCCAAGGAAATGGACGCCCTGACCGTGGCTGTAGTGACCAAGCCCTTTTATTTCGAGGGTAAAAGGAGACGCAGTCAGGGAGATAAAGGGATTGAAAGCCTCAAGGAAGTTGTGGACAGTATAATCACCATCCCTAATGACCGTCTGTTGTCCCTGGCCTCTAAAAAGGCGGGGTTCCTGGAAATGCTTAAAAAAGCAGATGAAGTGCTGTACTACGGAGTTAAGGGTATTTCCGATTTGATCATGGTGCCCGGACTGATCAACCTGGACTTTGCCGATGTCAAGGCGGTTATGTCCGAGATGGGGCTGGCCATGATGGGTACGGGTATAGCCAAAGGCGAAGGCCGGGCCAGGGAAGCGGCCATGAAGGCTATTACCAGCCCCCTCCTGGAGGACGTTTCCATTGACGGGGCCAGAGGCGTGCTTATGAATGTGACCTGCGGCACTGATCTGGCTATTGATGAAGTCAGCGAGGCAGCAGAGATTATTCATGAAGCGGCCCATGAAGACGCCCAGATTTATTTCGGGACTGTCTTTGATGAGGAAATTGAAGACGAGATTCGAATAACAGTCATTGCCACGGGCATTGAGGACCGTATTGAAAAGATTGCTGAAAATAATCCCAATGTAACCAGGCTGGATTCCCAAAGGACAGGTTCAAAATATGTTCAGCGGCCCAGATCTGTGCAGGTCGATCCCGAGGGGAAAGAAAATCTGAATATTCCCACTTATCTGAGGACCAGGAAAGATATTGACACCAAGACTGAACCTCAGGCCGGGACCGGTCACAGACAGAAAAATGAGGAGTTTATCTTTGATGAGGACGAATTTGAGATTCCGTCATTTATCAGGAGGCAGGCTGACTAGGTTGGTGATTTTCGGAGCCGGAGTCTGATGAACAGTCCCGGGCCAATTCCCGTCAGAGAATGGGGGGGGCGTCTTCCGGTGGCGCTGGTGTTTCCGGAACAGGAGCCTCAGGCTATGTCATGCCTGGGCTGGCAGACCGTATACAGGGAACTTGGTTATGACGACGGCTTTTATGTTGAGCGTTTTTTCTGGGACCAGGAGGCGCAAAAAGCTGTGTCTCCGGATTCAGACAAAAAACTAGGGGCCTTCCCCTTTATCTGCTTCAGTCTGAATTTTGAAGGTGATTACCTCTGCGTGATAAACATCCTTAAGGCTGATGATATAGGAATCAGGGCGGATCAGAGAAAAGACTGGCCCCTGGTCATGGCTGGCGGTCCCATTGCTTTTCTCAACCCTTTTCCGGTGGCTCCCAGCCTGGATTTCCTGTTTGTGGGAGAATCAGAGGGCAGGTTTGCCCAGGTAGCCCAAAAGGTGCGTGATCAATGGCTGGCCGGAAGCTCTTATGATCTGGCCCTTCAAAAAATATCCGGTTTACCAGGGATACTTATCCCCGGGCAGAAGAACAAGGTCCGTAAACAAATTTCCATAAAAACCCACGCTGAACTTCCCAGTCCGTCCTGTTCGTCATTTGTTTCTTCCAGTTCTGTTTTCCGGGACAGTTTCCTGGTGGAAATCAACCGCGGATGTTCTTACGGCTGCAGATTCTGCGCGGCCGGGTTTATCTACAGACCACCCCGGCAATCCAGCCTGGGCGATATAAAGCAAATCATTCAGGATGCTTCTCCGCGCAAGGTCGGTCTGGTGGGTACAGCCCTGACCGACTGGCCTGATCTGAAGCCCTTCCTTGCCTGGCTCCACAACAGACAGATCAAGTTCTCCCTTTCATCGGTAAGAGCAGACGGTCTGGACAGAAACCTGCTGGAGTTTCTCCGGCGTTGCGGGACCAGGACGATGACCCTGGCTGTGGAAGGGGTTAGCCAGAAACTTAGAGCCGCAATGAACAAGCATTTTGATCAGGATATGTTTTTTGAAGCGGTAAAGCTTATCAGCGAGCTCAGGTTCAATACCCTGAAACTGTATTTTATTCTGGGTCTTCCAGGTGAAGAAATCGATGATTTTGATGAACTTGCTTCTTTTCTGGACAGACTGGATCAGGCAAGAAAGTCCGGTATGGGCAAAAGAAGTAAAGGGGTGGATCTGATCAGCATCAGTGCTTCCATGTTTGTGCCCAAGCCCTGGACTCCGCTTCAATGGGCGCCTATGGAAAGCCAGGAGAGGTTTTTAAAAAAAACAAAAATTTTCAAAAAATTGTGTTCCGGATATAAAGGACTCAAGTTCAACGCGGAAAAACCCTTTGGCGCAAGGCTGCAAGGTCTTCTTTCCAGGGGCGATGAACAGGTCCACGATTTGCTGGTTCTGGCGGCGGAAAACGGCAACAGCTGGAGAAACGCCCTAAAGCTCTGGTCTGGAAGCATGGAAGACTACATTGACCGGGAATTTCCTCTTGATACCGATTTTGTGTGGGATATTATTGATATCGGGATTGATAAGGACTATCTGGCAAAAGAATGGATTAAATATCACAAAGCCCTGCCCACCAGAATCTGTCCGGATCAGCCCTGTCACAAGTGCAGAAGGTGCGGCATGGAGAAATTTCTGGAAAGGGGCAATCCACCACAGGGACATGCCCAAAGTTGAGGATATACCTCGGGAGGCGTATTTCATGGCAACTATCAGTTTCAAGGCTTTTTCATTCCTGCAAAATGATCTCAGATCTTCAGGACATGCCAGTTTTGACGATTCTATGGAAATACAGGAAGGTCAGACAGTGGAGGGGGTGATTGATGCCCTCGGCCTTGACCGGGAAAAGGTGGAAGCCGCGTTTGTCAACGGCCGGATTACCCCTTTTTCCACAGTGTTGAAAGACGGGGACAGGCTTGCTCTTGTCCCGCCGGGTACTCCCGGGCCTTACCGGGTTCTGCTGGGCATAGCAGGTTGCTGAAAATCTCCCAATTGGCTTTGTCGCTGCAAAAAGTTCAAACTCTTGCGTATGCTAAATACGCCGCGACCTTGAACTTTTTTTGCTCCTTGCCCTTGGAATTTTTGAACAACCTGCCTGGTAAGGACTTTTTCAACACGCTGTTAAGCCATTCAACAGCCTGATCAGACTCTTTATGTGCAGTAATTTCC
>JAWOGL010000045.1:0-4127 GCA_046496945.1 Desulfonatronovibrio sp. | reverse complement strand
GCAGTACTCGTATATCGGCATATTCACCCCTTCAGTTGTCGAAGGCCTTCAGGAACACGTCGGGAACAACAGGTATCTGGCTCTCTGTCCATGTCTTCAAGCATGTGAAGCAACAGAAGCTGTAATGCTCATCAAAGCCAAGCCCAATCTTTGCTCTTTGCTCCGGGAACAGGGGTAATGTGCTGGCTGCCCACAGGGGTTCTTCAGTCAATGGACCGGGCTTTATGGACAGGAAGCATTCACTCACCATCCATGCAGAGCTCGTAGATCGACTCCTCCCGGTTCTCCGGGTCTTTGCCGGATGCGCAACCCAGCTGATCGGGGATATATCTGCCGCCGATGTGGTCAAGTTTCATATCTTCTGGCGCACGTATCCTGGATGTTGGCTGCGGAGCAGTGCGGGATATGATGTGGCTAGCGAATAGGGGATTTTCCTGTGTAGGTCTGGACTGTTTCCCGGCCTTGGCTGAGCTGGCCCGGGCAGCATACAGGGCTTTCGGTGATTGAAGCTGATTTTGACTATGAAAAAGAGGCAGGGTACGCAAACCAGGCCTGATGGACGGGTCTTTGGGTGCCTTGACTTATAACTCTTTGGGCCATAGAATAAGACCCCAAAATAGAGGCAATTATAAGATATAATGAAAGGGCCCCATGATTCAAGCCAAATTTAGCCTTCATGAATCGCATATTCAATTTATTGAACAATTCAAACGCTATGGATTTAAGGATAAAAGCGACGTGGTACGTACTGCCCTTGATCGCTTGTGTTCAGAATTGGCCCAGCAGCGCTTGCGAGAGTCAGCTGTTTAATATGCCGAAGTCTATGAAGAGGACGATGAAACGAAAGAATGGACGGACGCAGCATTATCAGAATGGCCAACATGAACACGTTAATGCGGGGGATGGTTATTGATGTAAATCTTGGTCCTGCCAAGGGATCCGAAACGGGAAAGAATCGGCCCTGCGTGATTGGCACAAACAATACGTATAATGCGCGAGTCCCAGTTATTCAGGTGGTACCATTAACGGCATGGAGTGAGAGAAAAGCTGCATCATCACGAATGGAGTCATTGAGCCCAGCCACAGGGTATGCATCCAAAGAGATGAAGAATGATTCTCTTAATCGATAAACGGCCAGAGCGGAGCCCTTTCTCCAAATAGGCAGGATAAAACCAGGGGCAGATTTTGATGATTCTCTGCATTCGAGCCACGATGTCCTCTGGAAGCATCGGCTCTGAAAACATGGTAAGAGTCAGGGATGCGTAAAGGTCGGGGTATTCAGATTCGGCCTGGTTCCAGCCCTGTTGGGCATTTTTCTTTCTGGGCCTGGTTATGACCTCGGTTGAGTTTTGGCTATTTCCAGATGATGAGCGAGCAAGGCACACATATTGCGCAAAGGGACAGACTCAGTGCCGATACGCTCTCCTGTTGGCCCGGGCTGATTCCGAAGGGAGAGATTTTGGATATCTCAAAAGTGTCAGACATAATTGACACTTTTCTGTATCCCAAAATCGAATGGTCTCTTCCCTGCAAAGTTTTTTAATCTATGTTTTAAGGATCGATTCTATGGCAAAGAAATAGGGAAGAAACGATAAATGTCATTGCGGCAGCGGGAAAAAATACAAAAAATGCTGTATGACAAAAGACCAGGAGCAACAAAGAAAAGTTCATGCACCTCCAGTTAATGACGAAGAGATCCTCTTTAAGCCTGAGTCACTCACTTGGCAGGATGAGGGGACCTATGTCTGGGGTGAGACAGCACCAGAGTATTTTGAAGAGATGGATGAAGAATTGGAGGTGCAAAAGCAAAGCGAATCGCGTCCTGATAAATCTTTATTTAAAATTCCAAAGTTGAGCAATGAACAGCATGAACTGCTGGATGATTTGATTGTGCAGTATCCCCCACTCAAAGACCCCAAAGCACGGGCCGAAAGCCTGAAGGCATTTTTAAGGGATCATCCTGAACTTGGTCCCAGTGTTGCGGTTGAGACATTTGCCTTTACAGACTTAAAAGAGCCCTTTATGAAGGAAAAACTATTCTCTGAGTACATCGATGAAATTGTATTTTTGCGAGAGCATTATTCTGAGGCCTATTTCCATGTCTTCGGCTATCTGGATAGGGACTTTATTTCTTATCTGTGCATGATGGACAAAACGGATGAGATCGATAGCTATCTGGATCTGTTTCGAAAGTACCCTGGACAGGATCCGGACAATCTGGATGCTGTTTTAAAGTTCTTGATGTGCCAAGGTCTGTTTGATCAGGCCTACCAGCTTTCCCGGGATGTTGTGAAACAGCTTGGCCAAGATCCAGTTATAGACGAGCAGCCTCTGCAAATACTGACTATGGGGTGCTTTGCCCCCTTGCTGGATGCTGCAGTGCAGGGAGAGTGGACAGATAACACTAACAGAATTTTTTTTCAATGCATAAAACCATACAGGAAATATCTTCCAGAAAAATGGTTCAAACCCGGGTATATTGAATTTCTGATCAGGTCAATTTTGAACTATCAAGAAAATAGGTGGAACCTCGAGCACTGCCATACCCGACATGAAGTTCTGGAGCGATATAATGAAATGCTCCTCAATTTCATGGGCTTTTTGGGCAGAAAGAGGAATGTACCCTGGGTAGAGGCTGATCTTTTTCGTCTCTTGCTTTCTGATTTTTTTGAGGCCCTTATTCCTGAGGGCAAGGTCCCCGCGCAAGACTTTCCCCTGACCAGGGATACAATGGACAAGGCCTTGAAAAAAATGAGCAGTCCAATCTTTGGTCTCCAGACGTCCGTATTATTTGCAATCTTAAGCGCCTTGAACGCCATGGCAGATTATCTGGTTATGATCGGCTCAATAGATGAAGATATGGGGCGGGTAGTTCAGGACTGGGCCCAGCACAGGTATGACGAATTCTTTCATGCCAGCTCGGTTACCGACCCAGAGATCCTGGCCCTGAAGAAGTATCCTTTGTAGTTTCGATTTCATTGCAAAGGGGATACTGCGCACAGATCCCTGTCCGCTGTTCGTCTCAGGATGATCGGAACATTGAACTCCCTGCGCAAACACAGGCAAACCTACCAGCCGTCTATCTTCGGAATCATAAGGTCGAGGATAATCAGAACCGGCTTGTGACGCTCCGCCATATCCAGAGCCTCTTCCCCGTCACCGGCCTTGAGAGGCGCAAAGCCTTCCTGTTTGAGATACAGGGCCACGAGCTCAGTTGTGTGGGGATCATCTTCAATGATCGGGACGGCCTTTTTCTGGGAATGGATCATAATTGGTCACTTATGGTAGTTATGGGCCATCGCCTGATTTGTTTTATGAAGGACTGAGCCAGTGGGGATTGCCTTTTGCTGATATACAAAGCAAAAGTTTTTCTCTGTCAGATCAAAAGGGTTCTGAATAGGCTTCTGACCATATACAGACATGACTGTTTCGTTGAACAGGAAATGGCCTATGACCTTCGAAGTAAAATATTTATTTCGCAAGCCTAAGTTTCCGGTCATTTGTGATGTGCATGGCGAACTTGTTGCAGCTAAAACTCATTCTCAATTTTCTAAACTTATTGGCAAACTCAAGTTGCCGCAAGGAGAACAACTTCCCTTGTTAGACGCAAGGGCAGAGAACTGGGTTTTTGTGGTCGATCACCTGACTATATCTCCATTAGCCGTTAAGAAAAAATGGACTAAGAAGGAGGTCATTGCCCTATTCAACAACAGCAAAACTGCCAAAGAAAACGAGTTAGAATACTCCATGAACTTATTATCTGCAAAACGATACGAAAAGATTTTATATGACATAGTAAACATGATTTTGAAAGTGAAATAAACAGTAAGATATATACATAATTTCTATGATGATTCACAATGTTGGCAATTAGCAGGTTAACATAACTATATAAACTCCTACTACCTTCATCTGTAATGAGATTTACTCTTTCAATATCACTACAGCGAAACTTCAGTTCTTTTCCGTCATTCCCGCGCAGGCGGGAATCCTGGCATCCCGCCATAGAATAAAGCGATCTCAGATATCAAGGCTTTCCCCTAGATTGCCCGGGGAGTGAGATTGCGATGTGTTCTGAAATCGGGGCCGGGCAATGACGGAAAAGGCATGTGGCTCCTATCTTTCGC
>JAWOGL010000032.1:0-3529 GCA_046496945.1 Desulfonatronovibrio sp. | reverse complement strand
TTTAAATTAACTGACCAACAAGTTGAGGAATTTCTAACTGTTTATCCTGAAGCCAAAGATTTTGATACAGAAGAACGTAGTTTATTTGCTGATTATATATCAGAAGTTGTTACAGGTAAACAATTTCCAATATGTAAATTCAGCCTCTTACAGTTGGGGGGGACTCCTCTCACGCCGGAAACAGGGGTTCAAACCCCCTTGGGGACGCCAAGTTAAAACAAAGGGTTACAGCTTTACGGCTGCAACCCTTTTTTGTTTTCCAATCTTATTTTCAAACGGCAAGGCCCAACAGGCTTTCGGGAAGTATTTAATCCGGCTCATAACAAAAAAGCCCGCTATATAGCGGGCTTTTTTGTGAACGAAAATGTTCAGAACTTATCAGGATATCCTCTATCCGGTAAACTTCTGATATAGTCCGATAACCATAATCAAAATAATAGCTGCCGGCACTATGTATCTGATTAATAAACCGTACCAGCCGCCAACAACAATTGCGCACTCTGGCGTATTCATTTCCTGACAAGCCTTTTTGGAAGTCCAGACATAACCCGCAAAGATCGCCGTCAGCAGTCCGCCCAGGGGAAGCAGGATATCGCTGGTTATAAAATCATAGGTATCCAGGATGTCCATGCCCAGAAAACTGACGTCTCCCAGCAGATTATAACCAAGAGTGCAGGGAATGCCCATGAGAAAGACTGCTGCGCCCATCAAGATGGACGCGCTGAACCTGGACCAGCCCTTTTCATCTACCAGCCAGGACACCACGACCTCCAGAAGGGAAATGGCTGAAGTCAGAGCGGCAACAGCCAGAAGCAGGAAAAAAAGAAACCCGAAAAACGAGCCTGCGGGCAGTTCGGCAAAAACCGCCGGCAGAGTTATAAAGGCCAGGCCGGGACCGGACGCCGGGTCAAAGCCCAGGGCAAAAACAGCCGGGAATATGGCAAAGCCCGCGATTACAGCTACGGATGTATCCAGGCCTACAACCCAGGCGGTATTGCTGGGAATAGGTTCACTTTTCCGGAGATAGCTTCCATAGGTGATCATGGCACCCATTCCCAGACTCAAGGTAAAAAAGGCCTGACCAATGGCCGCCAGAAAAGTCTGGCTGGTGACGTCACCAAATCTGGGGCTCAGATAAAAGGCCATACCTGCGGCGGCTCCGTCCAGGGTCACAGACCTGAACACCAGAATAAGCAGGATTACAAACAAGGCAGGCATAAGTATTTTTACCCAGCGTTGTATCCCCTTGACAACTCCTGAGGCAATAATGGCCAGAGTCAGTATCATGAAAACCGCGTGCCAGACAATGGGGGGCCACACACTGGAGATATGTCCCACAAAGGTCCCGGCAAAATCCATATCCGACGTGAATCCTGAAATGGATTTAAAAATATAGGCAAGAGACCAGCCCGCAACAATAGAGTAAAATGACAGAATGACAAAACCGGCTGTTACCGCCATTGCCCCGACAATCCACCATGGGGTGTTGGGGGCCAGAGACCAGAAAGCGCCAATGGGATTTTTCTGGGTTTTACGTCCAATGGCAACCTCGGTCATTATCAGGGGATAGCCGATGATTATAATAGCCAGGAGATAAATCAGCACAAAGGCTGCCCCTCCATTGGTTCCGGTGACGTATGAAAAACGCCAGATATTACCAAGCCCTACGGCTGAGCCGGCTGCAGCCAGAATAAAAGCCAGGCTGGTGCTCCATTGTTCTCGTTTTTTTAGCATGTACACGCTCCTTAGAAATTTTAATTAATTGGTTTTTACTACCCACTTCTGAAGGGAGCATTACCCGTTTGTAAACAGAACCATTTTGATGCTTGGGACAGGCACCCCGGCACTTATTTTTTATTGAGCAGGAAACAAATTTGAAAAATAAATGCCGGGAGAGCCAGTCCCTTTGCCAAGCATAAAGTTTCAGGCTTTGATCCGGTTTTGTCATTTACAAACGGGTAATGCTCCCCTTCTGAAGGACAATCTGCTTTGTTTCCATCCAGAAACTCTTGCTTTCCGGATGAAAACTACTTTGCTGAGGATTTCTTTCCGGCTCTGCCGTAATTGTCACTCAGCCTGACTATGTCATCCTCGCCCAGGTAAGAACCTGACTGAACCTCAATAAGTTCCAGGGGAATGGTTCCGGGATTTTCCAGAGAATGCGTCTGGCCAACAGGTATGTAGGTGGACTGATTTTCCGTGACCAGAAAGGAGTCTTCTCCATTGGTTACCCTGGCCGTACCTTTAACCACCACCCAGTGTTCAGCCCGGTGATGATGCATCTGCACGGAAAGCCTGGCTCCGGGTTTAACCGTGATTCTTTTAACCTGATATCTCAACCCCAGGTTCAGGCAGTCATACGAACCCCACGGCCTGAAAACTTCACGGTGGGTAATATGTTCACCCCTGCCGTTTTTACCAAGCATCTCCACCAGCTGTTTGACATCCTGGGCCCTGTCTCTGCGGGCCACCAGAACCGCGTCCTTGGTCTCCACCACCACCAGATCATCAACACCCAGAGTGGCCACCAGACGGCTGTCAGCCGTAACCAGAGTATTTCTGGTATCACTGGCAAGCACATCACCTTTAAAGACATTATTGTCTTTATCACCCTCACTGATTTCCCAGAGGGCTGACCACGATCCCACATCGCACCAGCCCGCGTCCAGAGGCACCATAGCTGCTCTGGCTGTTTTTTCCATGACTGCGTAGTCTATGGAGTCGCCGGGGCAGGCCAGAAATGCCTTACGGTCCACCCGAACAAAATGCATGTCCTGTTCCGTGTTCTTAATGGCTGCCGAGCAGGCAGCCATCATTTCCGGCTGAAAATGCTCAAGTTCCCTGAGATAGGTTCCGGCTTTAAACATGAACATACCGCTGTTCCAGTAATATTCTCCGGAACTGAAATACCGCCCGGCAGTATGAGTATCAGGCTTCTCCACAAACTGTTTAACGGCGAAGCCGGATTCTCCCAGAGCTTTACCCCGTTGAATATAACCGTACCCGGTTTCGGCGCTGGTGGGGACTATACCGAACGCCGTCAACCAGCTGTCCTCAGCCAGGACCTGCGCCCTTGCTATACTCTGATGAAATGCGGACACGTCTGTGATGACATGATCCGCAGCCAGAATCAGCAGAACCGGATCTTCCGCGTTGCGCGTGGCCTGCAGCGCGGCCAGGGCTATGGCCGGAGCCGTATTTCTGCCTTCAGGCTCCAGAAGTATGGTCACGTCTTCCATGTCAAGCTGACGCATCTGCTCAGCCGCCAGAAAGCGGTGCTCTTCATTGCAGATCAAAAGTGGCTTTTGGGCAGACAGGCCGCTCAGACGACGCACGGCTTCCTGCAGCATACTCATTTCTCCCCTAAGAGGAAGATATTGTTTGGGATACAGTTTTCTGGACATGGGCCAGAGCCTGGTGCCGGAACCTCCAGCCATAATGACAGGTAAAAACATCTGAGTATCTCCTGGTAATAGTGCTGCAGAAAGTCAAGAAGGCCTTAACTATCAGGCCGCCTTACAAATTTCAA
>JAWOGL010000287.1:0-3442 GCA_046496945.1 Desulfonatronovibrio sp. | reverse complement strand
ATTAAATTCAGTATACAGGATCAGTTAATGGTTTGTCTTACAGAACCGCGACAGGGAGTTCGCATCAACAGAAACATGAACCCAAGGCTGGGCCGGGACTATAGTCAGCATTCATAAGACACCTTCATAAATCCGTATATAATCATCCACCATCCTGTCATCTGAAAATTTATCCCGGGCCAGCTGGAAGGCCTGCTCAGCCATTGCCCCGGACCTGCCCGGATGCTTCAGAACCTGGACGGCTTCCTGTACAAGGCCTTCAAAATCACCGGGCCTGACCAGCACCCCGGTTTCTCCGGGCCTGATCTGTTCAGGAATTCCTCCCACGGCAAAGGCAACCACGGGCAGTCTGCTGAAAAATGCCTCCAGAATCACCAGGGGATGGTTGTCCGCCATGGAAGGATATACCAGAACATCCGCCTTGCGCATTAAAGAACGAACCGCATGGTTAGGCAGATATGGAAGCTGAAACACGTCTCTGGCCTTGCCCATATTCTCGTTACCGATAAACAGGGCCCTGGCTGAAGGGACTGCCTCTTTAATCCGCTCCCAGATTTCCAGCCACTTTGTCCCGCTTTTGTAACCGGCCTTTATTCCACCGTGAGCTACAAAAAGAACCAGTTTCCCCTGGAAATCAGGCAACCCGGGCACATCCGGGGCTAAATCAGTTTCCGCAACTACGCCGTTGGGGACAATCCTTAATTTCAAGTCAGTGAAGGCGCTGCGGGCCATCTTGGCCAGCCAGCCGGAAGGGCTGACCAGTAAGGGCTTTACCGCGTTTACTGCTTCGCGTTTTTGCTTCCAGTAAAGGTGAGAATCAGTGTAGCCTCTGGGACATTTTGTACATCCCTGTCTCCACTTGCGGCACTCCAGAGGATAAACACACCCGCCGGTCAGAAGCGCTGCGTCGTGCAGGGTCACAACCGGCTTTTGGGTGAGCTCCCGGCAGGACAAAAGAGTTCCGGCCCAGTCCAGGGTGGAATGTATATGAAAAACAGATCCAGGCTCGGCAATATTGGGGGCGGTTTTTTTGCAGAACCGCCCTGAACCGTCTTGCTCACTCTGCAGCCTGGCCCGCCATCCCCTGAGTTCAAGGCCGTTTCTGATCAGCCGGGCAATCATGGCTGTTCCGCCCTGATCAGAAAGTATGCAGTGATGAATAACCTGGGGCTTATGTTTCAATTTGATTTACCTGATTCAGACAAACCCGAATTTTGTAACTGTTGGCCGCAGTCAGTGACAGCCTTAAATATAATAGACTCCTGCGAGATTTATTTTGCTGCATGTTGAAATCATGGCGTATTCAGGCAGGTACGGGTTTGAACTTTTTGGAGCAACTGGGTAACAGTGAAAATTATCAACACGCCTGTTAAATAATACTGTGTTCATGAAAAAAGGGGTTATGAAGCTTTTCGTCCAGCACCCTGCTCTCGGGACCGTGGCCTGAATAAATTATGGTGTTGTCGGGCAGAGTAAATATCTTTTCCCTGGCTGAGCGCTTAAGTTCTTCCATATCTCCGCCTGGAAAATCCGTCCTGCCGACTGAACGGTAAAATATCAGATCTCCCACAAACACGGCTTTTAATTCTGGAAAATAAAAGGACAGACTCCCCGGCGTATGCCCTGGAGTTGCCAAAATATGACATGTACTGCCCAGAAAATCTGTTTCCCCTTCCTGCAGGGGCTTATAATCAAATTTCGGAGTCCTGGGGAATCCCATGAATCCTCCGCTGCCCACTTCTGTCTTCAAGAGAAACTCATCCTCTTCAGGGGCATATATTTCAGCTCCGGTATTTTCAGACAATTCAGAATTGCCCTGAATATGATCAAAATGAAGGTGTGTATTTAAAATACAGGCAAGTTTCAGTTTTCTTTCTCTCAAAAAATCCAGAACCTCCCCGGGATCTCCGCCTGGATCAACGGCCAGAGCCTGCCTGTCATTATATAAGAGATAGCAGTTGGTTTCCAGCATGCCGAGATTGAACTGTTTTACTTGAAGCATAGCAAATTATCCTTTTTTCCTGTTATTAATTTGTCAAATCGTTGTAACTGTTCACCACATACGGAATATGGCTATTCAGCGGCAATGGATTCCGGCTTTCGCCGGAATGACGGAAAAAGTCAACGGCCTGCTTTAACCGTCACCCCGGACCAGATCCGGGGTCCAGGTCTTCTTATTCGATCCTGGTGAATAGTTACAAATCGTTTTTATTAATCACAACTGTAATCAGAGTGAAATTTCCTGATCAATTTCCTGTAAACCTCACGTATCTATTAACCATATATTATGATCAGGACTGAATCTAAGGCCGGTCCCCGGTTCATGCTTCGCCATTGATGCGATGTTTGACCGTCGCAGGTTCCGTTCAGACAAACCATACATATTATAAACTGCCGATTTTTTTCCAAAATATGCAAGATTTCCAAACCAGTATATAATGGTTTGTCATACGGAACCGCGACAGGGAGTTCGTATCAACAGAAACATGAACCGGGGACTGGCCGCTGGCTATGGTGAATAGATACGATTTTTTTACAAAAAGTACACTAAATCCTCAACTGAACCAAGCTCCACAATATTTCCGTGTTCATCAACAAAAAACGCATTTTCCTGATAAGTGGCCAGATAAACATTCTTGCCGGAATAATGACGATAGATATATCCATCTTCAACCTGTGTGGTTGCTGGAAGAGGATATAAAATCTCCGGGTATTGACTTTCAAGCTTGCTAAAAAGCATTTCCGCTTTTTCCCTTGTGCTGTGAAAATTATCAACGAACAGACGGTTCTGGCTTCCGCTGTCAGGACATGGCGTTGTAATGGATTTACCACGTTCGGTCAGCCTGGACAAAATTTCCTTTGGGGAATCAAGAGGCCTGACCTGCCGCATAAGAGTCATGGCTCCAGCTACATGAGGGGCGGCCATGGAAGTGCCGCTCCATTTTTCATAATCACTATCTCCGGAATCCACAGCAGAGACAATTTTCTGACCCGGCGCAAAAATATCCCCTACCTCGGAATGCCAGTTGCTGAATTTAACCTCCATGTCTGTTCTAGTGGAAGCCATAACCGTAATCCCGGCAGAGATGCACGCCGGTGAAGAAACATTCCCGCAAAATGTTTCATTGCCAGAAGCAATTGATGTGGGAATGCCAGCTTCCCGGAGCAAGTCTAAAGCCAGAAAACTGGGATAATTATCTTCTTCATCACAGTAATCCTCGTACCTCCCTCCACCAAGGCTCATATTAACTGCTCCGATATTATATGAGCTTCGCAGACTATAGATATACAAAAGACCTGAAATCTGATCACTTGTTAGCGACATGACGCATGGATCATCACTGTCGCATTCTTCCGGTGAAAAGCTGGAAAAGATATTGACCGCAATTATTCCTGCATCCTTTGCAACTCCGTTTAAGGTTCCATCAGGACTGGACCCTGC
>JAWOGL010000196.1:0-11109 GCA_046496945.1 Desulfonatronovibrio sp. | reverse complement strand
CCGGAGACGACGGGCTTGTTGTATTCAAAGCACTTTTGATAATTGGCGTATGCAACCTTGGGGATAGTGAATTCAATGGCCACATCTGCTGTTTCAAAGCCGCCGTCTTCAAACTTTTCTCCGGTAGCGATTGGGTCAATTCGGGCTACAATCTCATGACCGCGGGAAAGGGCCATCTTTTCAATTTCTTTGCCCATTTTGCCGTATCCGATCAATGCTATTTTCATATTGTTACTTTTTGTAATGGTCCGTTGAACTTTTGCAATATTCTGTAATTCAATTGTTTAAGATGCTGATACTTCTTTTGTTAAATCACAGCATGTCAGTATTATACGAATTTTCTTTTATCTAACATGCGGGCTTGTTAAGGGGCGGCCGGTGACCCCGCTTTATCACCGGCTGTACCGGCTCCGTTGTTTGCGGGTAATTTGCCAGGCTGACGCCGGTTATTCCCGGCGTCATTTACCGGTTCGCCTCTTTATAGCCCGTAAAATATGGGCTCAGGAGGCTGACCGGGGTGTGCGTCACTCCGCGCTTTTTAAGCTCGGAGTGACGCACATGGGAGCCACATCGAAAACATCAGGGAGGCTTCATCCGGCTCGCTCCCACCACCTGTAGCTCCCAATATACAGGCGATGAGCCGCGGATTAGTCGCCATTGCCTAGCCGCCATACAGGCCACTTGCCTGCCTCGACGCCGGTTGGCTCATTCCTTACCCTGGGGCTATTACATCCGTACATCAACGAAGCCTCATCCAGCTTCCATCACCTGATTGCCTCTGGATCAGATAATGGACCGTGGATTACTTGACATTGCCTGGCCACCCTACCAGCCATTCGCTGGCCTCAGTGCCGGTTGTCTCCGTCTTCGTTATGCTCCTATTCTTATCCTCCCGGCAGCCATAATGACGTTGGAGCCGCTCCTATATTTTGCACCCAGAGCGCGGGGGGAAAGGAAAAGCAGTTTCTCCTATGCCACTGCCAAGATTTGTTATTTAAATATTTATCATAATGGGCATAATTGTCAAGTATAAAATTGTGAAAATTCGGATACTTATCATTTATTATCTTTTTTTGTCATATAGCATCCGCTTTTATCAATTTTAATCAGGAACGAAAAATCTATGGAGTTTTTTAATTATGCCCCCTCCTTTTTCCTTATTCCTTTTTTTCCATTTGCTCTTTCCTCCTATTCCTTTTTCTTCTGGTATCTGCGATTCCTATGAGTCGACAAAAAATTATCAGGACCTGTGAAAGTCGGATCCGTCAAACTGTTACCACCGAGAAAGAATAGGCCCAGCTACCACTGGGAATGCATTGGCCTCACCGGTGATTGCAATTAAAAGAATAGACAATGGAATTGACAGATTACTTCAAAAAAGGACTGGGGGTACCAAATGATGTAATCAACAAATCTTTTTTGGCCCGGGTGGCGGAGACATATAAAAGACACCTTTCCTGGATTTCAGCATCTTTTTTTATGGTCTGATCTGAAGTGTCGACCAAAGCCTTTGCAAGAGGGACGATACCATCATTGACCCCGGCAATTATAATGCTGTCAAACTCCAACCCCTTAACCCTGTGCATTGTGGCTAACCGAAGCCCCTCATTCCACCTGTCTTCAGGTTCACTCCTTTTAATATAATAGAGAGGTATGTTGCTTCTGGCCAGGGCCTCTCCATAATTCTTAAGCAATTGATTGGTCCGGGCTACTAAGCAGATGCTGCCCAAGTTTGAGTCGCCACTAATAAAATCGGTTATAGCATCCACTTCTTCCTGAAAGGAATTAAAATTACGAATGATCGGATTGTTCCCATGCATCAGGGAGCGGTAGCCTTTTTGATTATCAGAACCGTCATCCAGGTCATCAATCGGGACATCTTTAAGCAGACTGACCGCCCAGTTGCGGTTTTCTTCAGTAGTTCTATAGTTGATCCTTAATTTCCGCCCCCTGCCTTTAATGTTAATCCCGCAGCGGCCCAGCACCACTTTATGTCGATAAATCCGTTGGTGGGCGTCGCCTACAATGAACAGGTCGTTTTTGCCTTCAGGAACCATCTGCCTTAATAACTGAAAAACCTGGCTCCCCATATCCTGGGCTTCATCAACTACTATGGAACGATACTGAGGAAGTTTATGCTCAGTCTGCAGTAACTGACGGGCATCCTGCATGGCATCATCTACTTCCCGTAGACTTTTTTCATTCAAAAGTACCCTGTACTCTTCAAATACCTGCCAGATAGATTGCCTTGCCTTACGATTTAAAGGAACTCCGCGGCCGATGCGGGAGGCTTTCAGATAATCCTTCAAATTAGTGATCCCCTGGGCTTGAATAATTTTCTCCCACTCCTCCGGATAAAAAGAAAAGGGTAGAGAAGGTTCATCAGGAGCAACAGTTACAGCCTGTTCCCAGAGATCTTTTAAAATGTCTTCGCCAGGATAGACGATCTTATATTCATAACCGCTTTTTTTCAGGAAATTATAAACCCAGCGGTCCAGATTAACGACTTCAATATGGGAAAGTTCCTCTTCATTGCATATGCTGCGGAGGTTTTCCCGGATATCAGCTGCCAGGTTCCGGGTAAAAGTGGTAAATAAGATGTGATCAGTAGGCTGATTATATATATTTTGTAGCAACCAACAGGCCCGGTGCATGGCTGCAACAGTTTTGCCTGTACCTGCATCGCCCAGGACCCTTACCGGACCATTCCAGTTGCGCTCCACCAGTTTCCTTTGGGCCGGGTGAAGAAAAACCCGCCATTTTTCCAGAGGGGCCTGAAGCATTGTCTGAAGCTCAATATCATCGGTAACAATGTGAAATCTTTGCTTGGAGAATGGATCTTCCAAAGCCTTCTCAAAGTCACTGGTATCGACTTCACGGGGAGTTTCATCGACTGCAAGTTCACTGAGAACATCATCTATGCTGAATCCCTCGGCCAGAAAAAACAGCGCTTCATAAGCCTCCTGGGGCAGGGCTGCGGAAAGATGGTCCAGATCTTCCAGGTTCTTCAGAACCCGGACCGCCGACATCAGGTCCTGAGGAACACCGATCTTTTTAATGTGACGATCGCTGATATTATCGAAAAGTCCCGGGAGATTGTCATCTTTCTCTTGTTCCTGAACATCTCTTGATTCTTCAACATCGTATATCTGCAGGCTTCCGGTATCCGGATGAACAGAGCATACTTTTCTTTCTGCCCAGTTATAAGCTTCATCATGTTTATCCACCCAGAGCAAAATGTAGACATTTCCCTTTTCAGGCTTGAGCACAATACCCCGATAAGTATCATCGATGCGCACGGAACGGAAATTGGGGTCAGCCGCCTGATTGATTTTTTCATAATTAATGCCGGCCCGGGTTGGGTCCTCCCGGAATCTGCTGACAAAGTTAATCACCTTGTTCTGTTTCTGCCTAGGAATCCGGGCAAAGGCATTTAAGAAATCCGACGATAAAGCGACCTTGGGAGATGCCATAAGAACCTCTTTTTAGAAATACATTTGAGCGAAATATTTTCGCAAGAAACTCACCAGTTGAACTTGTCAGAGAAAGCTCGACAAAGGACTTACCTCCCATCCTGCTTCCCGGAAAATGCCTGCCCTCTGCATCTGATCCTCAGTCAAATAGGCAACCTGGAGATCCGGCCAGCCCAGTTCAGCTTCAGCAACGACTTTTCCATTAACCGCGAGTTCAAAACCGGCTTCCGGAATCCGGCTGTTTTCCTTCTGGAATTTCAAAAGCAAGGGATGAATTTCTTCATCTGTTAAGGCAAAGAGCTCGTCCCATTGCTGCATCTCACCTTCGCTATCTGGAGATCTTTCTCCCGGACCAGATTGAATTTTGGCGGAAAGCTCATCCGGAGATGACTGTAATTCAAAATAATACCCGTTATTTGCGCCTTCTTGGGAGATGAATACAGAAGATGACAGGAACTGAAACAGATTGTAAAGCCGCAGGTAATTGACCCACTGGTTCTCAAAAGACTCTTTTTCCACTGCGGCGCTGTCATCGTTTAGATAGCCAAATATTTGAATGCCTGACGTATCTGAATGCTGCAGGGCCTCTTTCCGGGCCCGGAAAAAAACTCTGATTAAGTCTGCCGACATCAGCCCTATAAGGCCTTCAGCATCATCGTTTCTGAAGTCCTGTAAAAAGGGGTCCGGGAAAAGACCGATCAATTCCTCTTCCCAGCGCTGATAACTGTCTTTTTTCCCGGAATTCGTTATATCCAGAAAGCTGACAGCCTGGACAAAGGCATAACGCCGCCAACTTTCAATATCCGGGTCACTCAGGAACTTGGAAAACAGCAAGAAATTATCCAGAGTATGCCATTTGCGATACTCGCTAAGGCCGTATTTATCAAGGAGTTTGAAGAAACGCTGACTCCCGGTTTTGCTGTTTTCCGGATGGAGCAGATCCGCAGTCCTTTGACTATGTTGGTTCAAATGGGCGTTGACATCTCTCCAGGTAATGGACCAGATATTGAACTTACCGCTCTGGATAATGGCCATCCTTTGAGCGAGATCCAGCCCAATCCTGTCCCGGTGAAAAATATAGCCATCGGTAAAGACGGCAACCGGTCTAACTTTCATGGTGCTGCGGGCCGGCCAGAAAACAAAATCAGCTCTGCTGGGAATAGCTATTCCATCCGAAGGGGTCAGTTCAACCTGGGGTTCAATCTCATAAACCTGTTCATTTAATTCCAGAAAATATCCGGGCTTGCCATTGACAATTGATTTTTTAAGGGACAGAGAGAATCCCTTTTTTCGTAAGCGGCGCAGGGCCTCCAGAAACAGGGCTTCCAGTTCACTGTCCAAAAGACCGGAGACTGAGAGATCTTTCAGGCTGTTTACCTGCAGCAGCTGCTCCTTGTGCGACAAAATGAGGGACAGCATATCAACGGCTGTATCCCTCGAGGTTGTCCTCATGGTGAAACTGTTGCGGTAGGCGAAAAGGCAGGCATAACAGCCGTCTTTTTCCGGATTCAGGCGGCATTTACAGTACTGAAGTACGGATAAAGCCTTCTCCAGGACCTTGATCAGGGTTTCAGAACGCATTAACTGCTTGAGAAATCCTGTACCTCCCGGAACTGTATCATAGATAACCAGGTACTGTTTGGAAAGACTGGAATCAGGAACCGGCTCTGAGCTTACTGTAGTCTGCAGATGTTCAATGGCATAGGCGCTGCCGCCGAAATAGTGTTTCAGGCCAAGATGCAGGGCGGCAACAAAGGAGTTAAGCCGCCGCTCTGACCCTTCATATCCGGTTACCGGAAGCAGAATTTTAATGGCCTCGGAAGAAAACTCCCGGTACAGATAAACACAATCAATAAAATTTTCCTCTTTATCCTTATTACGGGCAGGGCAGCCAAAATCATGTTCAAGTTCTCCACTGTTTCCCTGGACTTTCCCGCAGTGTTTACAGAGGATAAATCCCGGCCGCTCCATGTCCTGACCGGCAATACGGATTCTGTTACTTGTCTTGCCGCAGGGACCGAAATTTATCTCCCGCAAGGTGGCCCTGGAGAGAAACTCAAAGCCAAAAGGGCATTCCGGATCGTTAATTTGATAGGCGTCTATGACTGCCTGATCATCGCTGTCCACCAGCATATTAGTGGTGAAAAAAACCGGATCGCGTTCGTCTCTTTCATCAGCTATCCGGCTTTTCCAATCCGGAGTGTTGGCAAATACCTGCCTGATGCGCAGAAGTTCTTGCTTTCTGCCCTGGTCGGACCATAAGCTGCTCCCGCACCTGGGACAGAGCTGATGTTCTTTAGCCAGGGCTTCATGTTCCATATGAGGACAGGAGTCGCACATCCGCCAGTCTTCCACCTTGGAGAGCCGCATATCCACTTTATCAATTACCACCCGGCGGCCATCCGCGTAAAAGGCATTGTTGGGGGCAAGCTCCCTGATCCCGGCCGAAGACGGTCTTTCGTAGGTGAAGCTTTTACTTTCGTAGCGCTTTTCATCTTCAGTGTTAGGGGATACCTTGCGGTATATTATGGAGTTGAGCATAATACCGCTTTCCGGGAAGGCATAATTGGGCAGCAGCCCTTCGGTTGTAAAAAAATTGAAAATATCCGAGGCATTCATTGTTTTAATCAGGGCCTGGAGCCCGGACCGCTCCCTTTTAAGCTGGCTGATCTCCTCCTGGTAGTTCTGATCCCGGGCGGGATTGGCCTTTAATTTATTGATTTCCCGGTAGAGCTGGTCAACTTTTGCTTTCAGGGACTTACGTTCTTTAAACAACTCATTCAAGCGCTGAGTTATCCGGTACGTCATACCCGCTTCCTGTCCGGCACTGCCATAGACAAAATGCTCCAGATGTTTCAGGGACTGGCTGCTTATATCCTGTTTGAAGAGTTCAACAAAACCGTCGAACAGTTCAGTTTGGCGGTTTGTAATGAAACGGATCAAATTAAAGGGAAACTGATCCGGATTATTCTGGGGAAGGAGGTTCAAGACCGTACCCAGCCTGGGAGGAATAGCTCCATCTGCCGGGCCCTGTGAAACCCAGCAGTCAAAGCAATAGGCTGTAAACTGCCTTTCCAGTACAGCCGAGGCATCCAGAAATACCCCCGGCGGCTGAATTTCACCGGCAATCATCTCAAGCGGATCATTGTAGAAATAGAGGTCGTGGGCCTTGCCGTTAGCAACTGTTAAATTCAGGCCGTTTCCATCCTTACGTCCGGACCTGCCGATACGCTGCAGATAATTGGCCTGGCCAGGGGGAACGGAACACTGGATTGTAGTGGAAAGGTCCCCGATATCAATTCCCATTTCCAGGGTAGGGGTACTGGAAAGCAAATTGGGATACCAGGGTTTACGCTCATCAGGAGGAGCTTTGAAATTTTCTTCCAGCCTCTGCCGTTCGTCCCGTTCCAGAAGACCGGAGTGTTCTTTTGTATATAGGCGGCTGATATCGCCCTTACTGTATAGATGGCCATAGTAGTCAAGCCCCTGGTGCCATTTCCGGTAAGATCCACGGCAATTACGGCGCAGGCAGGGCATATTTGTCCATATTGCTGAATCATCAGCAGATCCGGAAACGATGTAACCGCAACGGTCGCAACGGTACTGGATTACATCAGACCTCACACGCAGGGATTGGGGAGTAAGCCCCCAGATATAATGCTGATTCTGCCAGCGGTGTTCTACAATACCGGCCTCTTCCAGCTGCTTGAAGACAATTTCATATAATTTTTCCAGCAAGTCGCTTTGGTGGAAAAACATTTGCGGGAAAAAACGGGAAGCCCACCACTCATACCAGGTGAAGGAGCCCTGCCGCCGGGAAAGAAGCTGGGGGAACCGTTCAATATTCGCTCGCGTGGTTACAAATGCAGGGGCCCGGGTAATTTTCCCGAAACTCGGCATCCATCGTTTCCAGCTTTGCGATATCTTATATGTTTTTCCCCAGTCCTCGATGTAGTCCTCAAGATCGGGATGGAAAATGCCTCCCTGCTGCCTGATGTTGGTGATCAGCCCCAGTATCATGGCGGCGGTATCAGTGGGCTTCAGCTGTCTTAATTCTTCAAGTTCATTATTTAGAATTTCGCAGATCAGCTTGGCTGTTGATTCTAACTTTTCATTATTGACAGCAAGGACTGAGCCTCCGGATTTTTCCAGGGTCCGGCCGATCCTGGCGCTGAAGCCGTATTCCGAATAAATTTCCCAGCGCAGCCGTCTGGCAATCCGGTCAGGCAGTATAGAGTTATGGGTTAATTTTCCCTGGGTGGTCAGGTTCTCAAAATCCCGGTGCCCGGTCATGTTCGGGGCAATAAATAAGGAGACAAACTGTTCCGGATCGAGTTTTTGGCGCCAATGATCCACTAACTGATCGGCAAGTTCAGCCAGGTTCAACCCTTCTCCGTATTTCTTGACAAATTGCTGTAAGGCAGTCCTGAAGGTAAACCGGTAGGTCCGGGCCCCGAAGAAGGCGGCCCGGTGAGCCGCATCCTGGACATTGTCCGAGAAAGTAAGGAGCTTTTTGTCATCGTTAAAATTGGAAGCAAAAAGCTGGCCGATCATTACGCTGGTAAGGCTTGCCGCCTGTGAACCCAGGAGGGTGAGACTGTTTACGGCATTACAGGTTGGGCAGTTATGGGAGGCGGAAACAGGGATTTCTACCGGGATCAGTTGACCTGAACCGCATGATGAGCAGTTGCCGCCCTGCTCCTGGTTGAGATGAATACAGCTGGTACAGAGTCTTTTGCGCCTACCTATGCCCGTATCCCGATGGTCTGAAGGGTGAACCGGAAAAAGCAGATACAACCTCTTATCTTTTTTCTTCTTAAAAAATTCCACGTAGATGGACTGCAGGTCCGTATCTATGCTGCCGCCGTGGAGGGAGCTTTTACCCACCCAGCCCATCAGACCGCATTCCCGGCAATGAACAACCGGCAGATGCTTCCGGATTAATTCATCAGTAAGATCATCGGCAAAGCGCAGACAAGGATCAGGCTCAACTGAAACCACCATGCGTTTAAGTTCCCGGCACCAGTGCTGGACCCGCACCTGTAGTTTTCTGCTGTCCTGAAAGCCGGCTTCAGAGATCAGAGCCAGCATGCTGTTTAAGAGCAGGGTCTGGTAGATTTCATCCCCGTTCTTAAGCTCTCTTGCCGTTCCCACCAGTTCTGAGATGACGCTATCATACGGCCGGACCCGGCCGTTCAGAATTTTCAGCAGGTTTTGGAAGAAGATATGGTTCTTCAGTTTTTCTCCCAGCATAAGCCGCCAGCTGTAATCCGGCCACTCTGTCTCTGATAACTGGAGGCCGGTCCAGAGCCCGGCCTGGCTCCGCACATAGGAAGGGTAATCCGGATAGTTCTCCGATTTCAAAAACTCTATGTGTTCAGCCCCAGGAATCTGGCTTAACTCTGCATCCTGATCACCGATGAATTCCCCGGCACTCTTCTGGGATTCTGTGATAACAGCTTCCAGGGGAAACGCTTCACTAAAAATCCGGCCGGCGTAATCGCACAGCCTTGCCATGCTTTCTTTACCGCCCAAAGTTGCCGAGGTGCCAACCGGACAGATAAAGTGTTCCGGTGCTTTCAGCTTTGCCTTAAGGCGCCGGAGCAGGCAGGCAAGATCGGTCCCCTGAGCCCCGTCAAAGGTGTGCAGTTCATCAACTACAATATAGCGAAGAGTTTCCGGGCCGTTCCGGGCCCAGAGCTTAATGTCCCGGGGGCGGATCATCAGGTAGTCCAGCATCTTGTAATTGGTCATCAGAATATCAGGTGGATTGCCGCGGAGAATATCTTTGTCCGTGATGACATAATCCGGACCCATTACCGGCTGAGGGCTTTTTTCTCCCTGACCGATATACATCCCGGCAGACACTTTTCCCTTCAACCCAGGGGTATTCCAGATGATTCTGGCTATACGGGAGGCCTGGTCAAAGGCCAGGGCGTTCATGGGATAGATAAGGACTGCCTTGATTCCGGGACGGCCACTTTGCTGCAGGCAGTGATCCAGTATAGGATAAGTAAAGCATTCGGTTTTACCGGAGCCGGTGCCGGTTGCTATTATGGTTGGTTCCGGGTTTGGGGCGGAAAGTCTCTTGAAAGCCTCTTCCTGATGGCGGTAAGAGGTAAATGCTAAAGGAATTTCCGGGAAAAAATCTCTGGTTGCCTCATCTCCCGGTCGATACGGCAGGTTGATGGATACATATGGCCCCTTGAACAGAGCCCCGGGTTCATGCAAAAATTTGTCCAGCATGCCGTGGAAGAACGGGGTAGTGACATGGAAGGTGGTTGACAGGAAATCCTTGATGCCCTGTTCGATTTGCCTGGAAAGCACAGAAGGGATCATAAGGGCCTTTTTATAAGAGGTTTGTTTTGCATCTGTTCAGTTCAGATAGTATTTTTCTAAAAAGAAGTTATTTATTTTCTATATCTATATTGACATCTGTCCTGCTTTAATTATATTAGTATTATTAACAATAAAGTTAATAAGTCCGGTGCTGCTTGTCGGCTTGATAGGGTTGCGCCCCGCCGGACATCATATATAAGCCCCCAGCTTCCTGAGTTGGGGGCTTTTTTATGCTAAGTTGTTGACCCATTCGGTAACAGGGCTTTCTTCCGGGAAAACTTTGAGGCCATCCCTTTTATCTGCGGTGGTATTGCCTGAGTTGTATATCAGCGGCAGTAACGGCCTAAAAAACGGGTAATCTTTTTTATCATACTTTATAGCATGATAGATGCTGTATGAACATAAGTCAGCAAACTGCACCCCTTCTGATAATTCACTGGCCACAAACAGGGGCATCTCAATTATATTTTTCATCCAGAGCCCGGAACTGGTCCCGCTTTCCAGAAAATATGAGTGTTTCATTGCCAGGGAGATGTTGGCCTTTTTGCCTACATCATCGGTAATGATAGCTGCCTTATGCTTCTTATGATTTTCTGCCATGTAATATTCTGTATCCTCTCGCAAAGCAGTTCCCAGGCCTTTCTGTGCAGCTTGTTATGGTCCATGAAGTCTTCGAGGTATCTTTTATCAATAATTACAGAAAAAAGGGGAATATGGATTCGATTTAGCTGATAGTAATAAGTGTCGACCAGGGATTTGATTTCTTCCTCGGTGAGTCGTGATAAGA
Source organism: Desulfonatronovibrio sp. (assembly GCA_046496945.1). GTDB lineage: Bacteria > Desulfobacterota > Desulfovibrionia > Desulfovibrionales > Desulfonatronovibrionaceae > Desulfonatronovibrio. The sequence goes on along the minus strand of JAWOGL010000196.1, from coordinate 510 downwards.
AGGGATGCTTTCCTCTCTCCCTTGGAATTCTGATCCAGTTGGATTTTATTTCACATTGAGAGGTATCGAGCCTTGGCCCGCCCCTCTTAATGATGATTTCCCTCAGGCTTTTTTTCTTCCTGATAATCGGTGTATAAAATGTACGCCACTTATGTTCAAAGAGTCCGAAAGCGGTTAAGACATAAAGCCAGTCTTTTTCAATAACAGTTCCGTCTTCTCTGACTCTTTCTGTTTCCGGATCAAGGTTGCCGGTTTCATCCACATAGAATAAGTACATCTTAAACTCTCCAGTTCTTGGTCTTCCCGGAGCGGTTCCCATTACTGAAAACCTGGTTTAGGCTATAGGCATCAGCTTTCATCTTGAGTCTTTCTCCTTGTGTTATTCTGTTGGCGGTCTCTGGGAAAAATTAGACCAGACAATGTCATAGTCTTTTTCCCGTTCACATCTGTCAAAGAGCGGCAGGTAGGTGATGTGTTTTTCCCGGGCGTTCCCCGGGAAAATCGAAATCT
>JAWOGL010000195.1:0-2695 GCA_046496945.1 Desulfonatronovibrio sp. | reverse complement strand
CTTCTCCTGACCGCTCCTGCGGTCAGGAGAAGCCCCCACGCAGAGCGTGGGAGCGATAAACCACCAGATTATGCACAAGCATTATGGAATATTTATATTATGACAAACCTTAAGGACTTTTTCACGCTGTTAAAACATCTATCCGTATGCATAGCTCAGGTATAGAACCCCAAATTCGAAAATGTTCTGTCTCATTATATTCAAGCCGAGCTTAACTCATTGAAGATCCTGAATTAGCGCTGAATATCCAAAGATATACGTGCCAAACGTGGTAAGGGCGCCCATGAATTCCACCAGTAATATCAGCTAGCTTTCATCCGGAAACGGTTCTTTTTCGTTTTGGCGGCTTCAATCTGCACAATTATTTGTCACCGTATTAAGATACGCCTCCTCATAATTGCTTGATTTCCTTGCCAAAAGAAAAAACTCCTCGTTTCCGGAAAGAAAACTTACAGTTTCAGCATCCAGAAAGAAAGACTTTCCGGATGGAAACCAGCTACATATGAGCGGGAATACGCCTTCTTTTATAGGCTATAACCCAGAGCAGGCCAGATATGAAGCATCATAGAAGTCAGTGAGCAGAGGTGGTAATCCAGTATTTTGCAAGGATTCTACAAGCTCAGGTCACTGTCAGCAGGCAGATTTTATCCAATTTGAGTTCAATGGTTGACAATTGTAACCTTTGTGGTTACATGGTTATGTATGATTAAATCCTTTAAGCATAAGGGACTTGAAACTTTTTTTTATTCTGGTTCAACAAAGGGCATTCGTCATGAGCATGCAGACAAAATCTCCAGAATTCTGGATCGGCTGAATGCTGCAAATGACATAATCGATATGAATTTTCCCGGGGCTTGCCTGCATAAGCTTTCAGGAAAGCTCAAAGGACAATATTCCGTTCGTGTTTCAGGAAATTGGAGAATAATTTTTAAGTTCATAGATGGCGATGCGTATGTCGTTGACTATGATGATTATCATTAAAAGGTGACCATTATGAAAACAATGAAAAGACAGCCATCTCACCCTGGATATATTCTGAAGAAAGATTATCTGGAACCACTTGATATTTCAATTACCAGGATGGCTGAAATTCTGAATATATCCAGAAAAACCCTGTCAAAGATTTTGAACGAGCGAGGCTCTGTGACTCCAGATATGGCGCTCAGGCTTGCCCGGGCCTTCAGCACAACACCGGATTTGTGGCTCAATCTTCAGAAGAACTATGATCTTTGGCAGGCAGAACATTTTTCCAGTGACTGGAAAGATGTTCGCCCCCTGCCTTCACAAGTTTTGCATTCAGCTTTGTAAATTTAATAATGTTCTTGCTTGATTTTCAGTTCCGGACCTCTGCTATGGCACATAGCAGAGGTCATTCCTCTTGCTGTAAAGACTGGCTGCAAAAGGCTTGGCAATTAGGGCAGGCTTAAACTTCTCTCAGAGCATGCACGTAGGGTCCACATGGAAAGGTACAAAGAAGACAATGACTTCAAACAGGAATTTTCAGAATTTCCCGACAGAAGATATCAGGAGTGATAATACGGGTTTGACCATGGTTGCCTATCTGCAAAAGGCCGGAGCGCTTGTCCCCTGTGATCAGGAAGTCCGCTCTACCAGCCTGGGACAGACCCAGCAGAAAAGCATCATCCGGATCATTGGCTTGCATGCCCATAGGCAGTTTGTCAACGAGGTTGCCACGGCTAAGGCAGTTAATCAGGGTTCCCACCCGGTGGCCCTGTAGGATTCGCTGCAGTTTGGGGTAACGGCTGGCCCGCCGGATTTCCTCTATCTGTTGGCGGCAGGTGATAAGCTCGAAGCGGCCATCCTGCCAAGTCTGGAAGATTTTGTGAGGAGGAGCGTACGGGGAGATCAGGGCGGAAAGCAGCACATTACTGTCCAGTACCACACGCATCAGGTTTTTCTGCTCCAGTCCAGGGCCTCAGCCACTGCAGATTCAATTTCCTCAGGCGTGGCCTCCAAGTTCTGCTCTTTGACCGCCTGGGCTGTTTCATTGAACACGCGCTCACGCACAGCGTCTTCAATAAAGCGGGACAGGTCTCCCTTGCGGCCCTGTCCGCAGCTGGCCAGAAAAACTCGCAAGGCCTTGTCGGTTTCTGCTGATACGGCGACGTTCCAACGCACGGAATTCATGGCGCACCTCCATGGTGTTTATGTGTTTGTACACCGATTGATTGAGAAGGTCAAATTTGACTTTTTGAACGAGAAGCAAAAGAATTTTTATTATGCGGAGGCATGGTCCGATAATTATTTTAAAGACTGACTACAAAAGGCTTTATAATTCAGGCAGATTGGAACTTCTTTCTGAACATGCACGTAGGGTTCATTTACCGTAATTTTTTCCCGCTATTGAAAAAGGTCCTGACTGAAGTAAAGAATTTGATAAAAATCTAATTCCACACGAAACGCCAAAGAGCCTATTCATTTTTAGATGAAGCGGTCCCCATATCTTGGACATAAAACGGTTTAAGTGAAGGTACGAACATACGGCTATTTTTCTGAGATAGTCCATGGCTCGAGAGACGGGGCATTCCAGGAACACGATCAGGAAGGCTCTGGAAGGGGAATACGAGGGCTACAGCCCTCGTCAGACCCAGCCCTTTCCGGTGCTCGGACCTCACCTGACGACGGTTGATCAGTGGCTGAAGGATGATTTGGAGCGCCCTCGCAAGCAGCGGCA
>JAWOGL010000187.1:0-7210 GCA_046496945.1 Desulfonatronovibrio sp. | reverse complement strand
TCTCTAATAATGTTGCCATAAAATTTCTCCTTGTATCCGAAGTCCGAGGTCCAGTGGCCGGGGGCCGGGGGCCGGGGGCCGTTTTTACGTTTGGGAGTATGGGTGTATGAAAGTATTCGTGTTTGGGTGTAAAGTCAAAACCGTAGTCCGTTTAGACGTATGGACGTTTGGACGTATGAACCCGTAATCCGTGGTCCGTGGTCGGAAGTCCGAAGTCCGTAGTCCGAAGTCCGGGGTCCGAGGTCCGGGATCCGTGGTCCGAGGTCCGGGATCCGTGGTCCGAAATCGGACATCGATCATTCACAGTTCAACTCGATTCCTGTCTTACTGATTTCATTCACCAACGGATTATCCCTGGTGAAATCATCGGGTCGAAACGGGCTTGGTTCAAGCCGATCATCCATTGAAAGGGCCAACTTCATCAACAAGACGCGCTCCGCGAAAAGATCCTCGGAAAAATCCGGGCTGACAATGGCCAAGTCAATGTCACTCCATTTACCGGCGGAACCTCTGGCATACGATCCGTAAAGATACGCCTTTGTTACATGTTTCTCCTTTTGAAGTTGATCGATAAACCTGCGGACGCACTCTGTTATTTCAGAAGGGACTGTAGCCATGCGTAATGCCTCTTTATCAGCAGAATATGCTGTTGCGAAAATTCGTATGTGCATTTGTTTCGAAAAGATCTTTTGAAATCCGGATACCTGGATTCAATGTTAAAAGCTGTTATGGTGATAAAATCATTTTCTGTTTGTTCATCAATCTGGATCTGAGCTATTCTTGCCAGCCGAACAAGATTGTGTATTGGTGGAGCATGGTCCCCGCAGATATCGGCACAGAGGGCTTTCAGCAATTTTTCCAGGGCTAAATGTCCAAAAAAGAGGGCATAGGAGTAATCTCCTTTCTCGATAAGATGATCAGCTACCCGCAGAGCATCGTCTGCTTCAGCAGTCCAATATTTCTTCAATTTTTCAATACTGATAGTCATATGATTTGCTTCTCGAGTATGTTCATTCTATATTGCTTTCAAAATGATCTTAATCAGCGTAAATTAGTGAGATCAGCGGCTGAAAATCTTCTTTCTTCTTGCATCTGATAAGATTCAAAAACAAAGAATATCAGCCGCTGATTGCGCCCCAGTGAAATAAAGGAGATTTCACGGGGTAACCTTAATTTTCTTATCATACATTATTGTGCTGTCAAAATCCACTTTTCTTTTGTTTTGGACAGGATAACAAGATGGTTGACAATATTGGTCGGATCAATTTTTTTCAAAAAAGGAATTACAAGATCAAGGATGTTCTGTGATGTGGTTGGATCCACTTTTAACCGAATCACGCCATAATGCTGTGATAAGGGAAGAACTGCCCAGTCTCCAAAATGATCGTCTAAGGTAATCAATGTTCGTTGTTCGTGAATGGCTTTTTCAAGTATCTCGTGGTCATCCGCACGGGACTGCCCATATTCTGAAACACGCACCACATCATAGCCACTGAAATAAGGACATCGCAGACATGGCTCTGAATCATCTGATCAAGATAGAGGCGCAACCTATCAGGCATGAACTTCCCTCATGTCAGAATGTTCAATGTTCGCCTTGGCAAAAAAGAGGGCAGCCTGAATATCTTCTTTTTTCAACTCAGGGTAATCGCGCAGTAAATGATCCCAAGAAGATCCTTGAGCAATCTGTTCCAGAATGATGCCTAAGGGTATTCTCGTACCCTTTATGACAGGCTTCCCGTTGCATACTCTTGGATTCCATTCAATTCTTTCAAAAAATTCCATAAATGCTCACCTGCACCTGTGTTAATCCGGTGTCCGTGGCCCGAAATCCGGTGTCCGGACCGGATACCGGAGCTATGATTTCATACTTCGATTCTTCACATTTCCGTGTCCTTCCGTGCCTGCCCAGTGAAATCTCTTCCCATTTCACATCGGGTGTTCCGCCTGCCCAGTTAAACCCTCTGTCGTTTAACCGGGGTGGGCAGGATTCTTTATGAAAGCTTACGCATGCATAGGCACTATCTTATCCTTACTCATGGGCATCATAATGTTGAATTCATCCATTGACACACATCTTGAAGCATCCAGGATTTCCATTTCCAAGGGACTTCCATTTTCATCAAGATGAAGAATAACCCCCTCCTTCATGTCAATGGAGTCAACTGGCTGCCCTTCCTTGAAACTGATAACAAGAACGTCAGCGTCTTGGGAATATTGTATCTTCATAGCACCCGCTGATCACTAATTTCAAATGTGAACAGGATCCCTTTTGGAACAAAAGTACGTTTAATGCAAACCGCCGTCAATTTAAGGTTCCTTGTTATTCAATATGGTTACGATTGTCCGTATCCTTCCGTGTTCCGTGGGGAGAGATTCAGAATAAAGATACTGCCCACGGAATACACGGAAAAGCACTGAATAAGAAAAAATCTTTCCATGTTCTTCCGCGTGTTTCTTGGGTAATTTCTTTTATTGCTTACGCATGCATGGGCATCATGATGTGGTTTAATGATTATCGTCAATGCCCAGTTGCTTCAATCTCCATTGTCCTGGATTCAGGGTGAGCGGGCATGTCAGCTTCCTGGACGATCATTTGATACGCATCCCGGATATTCTCCTGAAGCTCTTCAATTGTCTCGCCCTGGCTGAATACTCCTGGTACTTCCTGCAGGCGACCTACATACCATCCGTCGTCGATCCAGTATTCCAAGGTAAAATTTTTGTAACTATTCACCACAATTTTTGGTTAACCTCAGCCTTACCTGATAAAGAATTATTTGCCACAGACAATAAGCCAGACTAAAAAGACCGACACAGGATATTTTTGGTTCTTCCGGTTTAAGCGTACTTTTGAAAACTGCGCTATCCCTCGCATTAAGAATTAAAAATATCTCACGCCCGGCCTAAGAAGGCCTAGAGCCACCGAGCAAGGCAGGAGTAAGAGTTTCAATATCCATATCCACTGAGCCGGTGGATATGGATAATATGCTCCCCGCCCGGGGCGAGATCCTTTTGCGTTACTGCGCTTCGCAGAAATGCAAAAATGGCTTCTCTTCTCAGCGACCTCAGCGCCTCAAACGAGTCTTCGAGTGGGCGAGAGACAAAATATCTTACGCTTTGGCTCAAACGGGCATTTTGTATGGTTTTGGCCCTTTTCTGGCTGCGTACGCTTGAGCCGGGATGACAAAATAATGTGCAGTTACTTTCAGTGAAATATTCCGGATGTTCCGGCAAGGAATATTGGATGGAAGTCCGTATTACCGGGTGACCGGATGAAAACGGGAGGGGGAAAATTCACAAAGTCGATGCTCTGCCTGAATATTCAGAATACTGCTGCCGGCTATACAGCCGGAGTGTCCGGACGGCTGAGTTGAGCAAAGACGGGCAAGTGGGAAACTATGAACTCATACACCGGCATTATTTCATCAAATGCTTCCTTAGACATATGCTTTTGCATGGTCTCTTTCCAGGCGTTCAGCTGGGCGGGCCAGTACGCAGGCTTAAATCCATGGGCGAGGTAGGTATTGAAGACCCATATTACCGTATTTACCAGGACCGCGGGATTAAAATCCCTGAACAGAGAGGACATGAACAGGGCATGGTTATGGTGGTTGTCCTGCATCATGGCCTGGTTATGCCGACTGATCAGTTTTTCCAGGTCAGGGCGGTTCATCATTATCCGGTTGACATCCGCTACCATAAGTTCTCTTTTTTCCTGGTATTCGCGGACGCTTTCAGCAGACGGCGGCGTTATCCGGCCGGCTCTTTCTACAAGTTCTTTTCTGGTCATGTTTTTCACTTCGCGCTTTTCGTGTTTTTTACAGGCAGGGAAAAATAAAAAGTTGATCCTTCACCCACTTTGCTTTCCACCCATATTTTGCCCATGTGACCCAACACAATCTTGTGTACAATGGCCAGGCCCAGGCCGGTGCTCTTTTCACCCTGGGGAAGTTTGACGCTGGTCTTGGAAAAGGGCTTGTACAGCTTCTGGATATCATCTTCAGGAATGCCAGGCCCCTGATCCGCCACAGATACGGTAACATGTTCACCGCTTAAAAAGACGCTGATCGTGATCATGGTCTCAGAAGGAGAGAATTTAATGGCATTGGAAATAAGGTTGTGCAGGACCTGTTCAATTTTCATGGCATCCATTTCAACCAGGGGCAGGGCTTCATAATGGAAAAACTGGATTTTGATGTTTTTCTTGTCCGCCATGATCCTGTTCAGATCAATACAGGATTTGATAAGATTGATCAGATCCACAGGCTTTATATCCAGCTCCAGCTTGCCGGCTTCAATGCGGGCGATATCCAGCAGCTGATCCAGCAGGGAGAGCATGAACCGGCTGGAACTGTGGATGACATTGACGAATTTGAAGTGTTCCTCGCTTAGCCTGTCCCTGGCTTCTTCCAGTAAAAACTCGCTCAGGCTGTGTATGGCGCCTATGGGATTTCGCAGATCATGCGCGGCCATGCCCAGAAACTGATTTTTAAGATCATTGAGCTTGGCCAGTTCCGCGTTTTTTTTCTGCAGTTCCCGGTTGAGGTTGCTGAAATCATTGTTCAGAGTCATGAGGTTCGTGCGCAGGGTTTCGATTTCCAGATGATTCAGCTCTCCCACAGCCACTATGTTCTTATCCTGTTTAAGGAAACTGAAGTAAAAGGTCTGGGGAAGGCCTTTGGGGGTTGTAATATTCAGCAGGTGAGGACCCTGCTTCTCATCCATCAGGTCTTTAAGATCGAATATCCCGGAAAAATCCACAACCGTACTGGAAATATTGTTTCCGATAATATCCTGACCAGCCATTTGCAGGGCATATTTATTTGCTTCAAGTATGATTCCTTCCCGGTCCAGGACCAGGATTATCATGGCTGCTTCTTCAGCCAGATACTTGTCCAGGGCCGGACCATGTATAAGCGAGGTTTTATTATTATTCATGTTTATTCAGCAGCTTTTCCAGAGCAATGATTGAAGGGATGTATTCAACTCCCGGATATTTATCCCCGATATCGGTTCCACCCCAGTTAAAGGCCTGACCGCCTACAATGATTTTAAGATCCTGGTTTTTTTCCCGGATGTGTTCCAGAGTATTGTATAAAGAATCCATGTTAAAATAAATGCTTACAGACAGGGCCAGGATGTCGGGCTGTTTCCCCCGGATCATGTCCAGCAGGTCGTCAACAGGGGTGTTTGCTCCCAGAAAATATCCATCCCAGCCGTTAAGCTCGAAAATATCCGCCACCATTTTTCCGCCGATCTGATGGTATTCATTGACCAGGCAGGAGACCACAGCTTTTTTGCCTTTATGTTCAGCTGAAAATATCTTGGGGTAAGCCAGGCTGAGCAGGGTTTCTGTAATGGCAGTGGCCATGTGTTCGGTAGCTACTGAGATTTGATTGGTTTCCCACAGCTTGCCCACCTCGTATAAAGATCTCTGGAAGAGATCCAGATAAAGGCTGTAAAGAGAGATATCTTTATCCAGCAGATCCTTTACTATAGCTGTGCATCTTTTTTTGTCGCCCCCCAGAAGGGCCTGAAAGTATTTCTGATAGAGGTCTTGGTTGATCATAGAGAATTATCCCTGGAGAAAAAACAGTGAATGATGCTGGTAGAATAATATACAGTTTAATCCCTGAAAAATCCAGTGTTTTTTAAATGGCCGGGTACTCCCGCTGGAACCACTGTCCAGGTGGTTCAGAACAGTATCATGGTTTGACTTGCCAGAGTATGACAGTTAACAATTCTAACAGATTGTTGAAAATCTCCCAATTGGCCTGGTTGCTATAAGTTTAGTTCAACGTTCAATGTTCAATGTTCAATGTTCAACGTTGAAAAGTAATAAAAAAATGATTCCGGGGACTTTTTTTGTTGTTTATCCGGCACCCACTTATGTGAGTATTATCCCGGCATAAATCTTTAGTAGCGTCCTAAGTGGGTGCCGGACTGTCGCTTGGAATTTTCGAACAACCTGCCTGAAAAGGACTTTTTACACTGCTAAGATAACCATGAACATTTTCAAATTTTCAAAGATAATACCTTTATTTATCAGAAACAACCCCAAACTGGCTTTTTATTCTTTTGTGGCGGTGTTTGCTTCCGGGTTCGGGCAGACTTTTTTTGTTTCTGTAATGGGCGGGGAAATACGGACAACCTTTGATCTTTCCCATACCGCATATGGAACAATTTACAGCCTGGCCACGGTTTCAAGCGCGTTACTGCTGTTTCGTCTGGGCGGTCTTGCCGATGCCTGGTCTCTGCCACGGATCACTGTTCTGGCGGTATCCGCCCTGGCAGCGGGATGCCTGCTTATCGGACTCGCCCCGGGAGTATTTGTTCTGGGAGTGGGTTTTCTGCTGATACGTTTTGGCGGACAGGGATACATATCTCACCTGGGGATTACCACTGCTGCCAGATACTTTTCCGTTCACCAGGGCAAGGCGGTGGCGTTTGCAGCTTCCGGATTCCCGGTGGCCGAGGCCATACTTCCGGCTACCGCGGTATTTATTCTGGGAATGGCCGGCTGGCGGTGGTCCTGGGTGGCCGGGTCGGGCGCATTACTGATTCTGATCCTGCCTCTTCTGGTGTTTCTTTCGGGCAGGACTCCGGCTCCGGCCAAGGATAAAAACCTTTCCCCGCCAAAAGATTCAGCAATCAATTATACACGCGGGCAGGTCCTGAAAGACCCCGGCTTTTATATGGTCCTGCCGGCTGCTGTGGCTACCCCTTTTACTGTTACCGCCATTATGTTTCATCAGGTAGCCATTGCCGATCTTCAGGACTGGTCGCTGCAGCTGGTGGCTTCAGCCTTTTCTGCATACGCCGCAGGGCATCTGGGTTCCCTCTTTTTTGCCGGACTGGCGGTTGACCGCTTTGGAGCAGAGCGCACTCTTCCCCTCAGTCTTTTTCCAATGATTACAGGCATGCTGATACTTGCCTGGATCAGCAGCGCCTGGGTGGCCCTGGTATATCTGGGGCTGGTAGGGGTAACTCAGGGATTTGCCTCGACTGCGGCAGGGGCTGTCTGGGCTGAAAGGTACGGGGTTACTCATCTCGGAGCTATCAGATCCATGGCTCAGGCGACCATGGTAGTGGCAACCTCCATCGCGCCTGTCCTGGTGGGATTTCTGCTTGATCTGAGGATTGGGGTGACTGTATTGTCCCTTTGCATGGCGGCCGGTCTTGCAGGTGCCTCTACTCTGGCTGTCAT
>JAWOGL010000294.1:0-2674 GCA_046496945.1 Desulfonatronovibrio sp. | reverse complement strand
GCCCGGGATAAGTCCATGGCCATGAAGCAGGGGCCGGTTGTTGTGGCCAGACAGACACCGGCGGTCATGGGCATTTTCAATTCCAGGGCCGGAGATGTGGGAGCCGATGTATACCCTGTAGAGGATTATTTTGATTTTGATCAGGGCCTGCTTAAGTTCAGGCTTATGCCCCAACTGCTCCTTAAGGGTGATGACATGGGGCTTAAGGGACGTCATCAGCTGGAGAACGGGGCAGTCGCTCTGCTGGCCTGGAAGATTCTGGCTGACGCAAAAATCTATATGTCTGATCCGGAGAAGTGCATATCCGCTTTAAAAACCGCTTTCTGGCCCGGAAGGCTGCATATTGTGCAGCAATTACCCATGATTATTCTGGACGGGGCTCATAATGTACACGGTCTGCAGGCCCTGAAAAATTCCCTGGAAAAAATGGGGATAAAGCCCGCAACCATTATTTTTTCATGTCTTATGGATAAGGATGTGCGGGAAATGGTCAACGAGGTTAAAGCTCTGGGAGCCAGGCAAATTTTTGTCCCTGAAATCAGAGATAACCCCAGGGCAATGAAAAGCCCGGAACTGGCAGACCTTTTCGGTCCGGATGCCCGGTTTCTGGAAACTCCGGAAAAGTATCCGGCCGCATTGACTGAGGATCACGCTCCTCTGCTTATCTGCGGATCCCTTTACCTGCTGGGACAGATTTATTCCGCCTTCCCGCAGTGGCTTAAGCGTTGACATATCAGGACTCAATGCATAGCATCCGGCAGCCCAGCTGAGTTTTCTTTTAATAACCAGCCTGATAAGGACTTTTTCACGCTGTTAAGGTGCTTGTTTGTATGCAGGAGGTGTTTTTGTCCAACTTATTCAGATTACTGCCTTCAGTTGATTCGATTCTAAACGACATATCAGAAGAAGATTTATACGGCTCCGTGCCCAGGGCATTTATCCGGGATCTTATTAATGATTTTCTGGATCTGTGCCGCCAGGAGATTAAATCCGGCCTTGTGGTCAGTGAACAAGACCTCAGTCCGCAAAAGTTCAGGGCAAAGCTTGAGGCATATCTCAAGACCCATATCAAACCTCATTTCCGAAGGGTGATCAATGCCACCGGGGTTGTGATCCATACCAACCTGGGCCGTTCCATCCTGAACAGAAAAGCCACCCAGGCTGTATGGGAGGCCTGTCTGCACTATTCCAATCTGGAGTTTTCACTGGATACCGGTAAAAGAGGAAGCAGATACAGTCACGTGGAAGAGCTTCTTTGCCGGATAACCGGAGCTGAGGCAGGTCTGGTGGTAAACAACAATGCCGCTGCGGTCCTGATTATTCTGGATACTCTGACCAGAGGCAGAGAAGTGGTTGTTTCCCGGGGGCAGCTTGTGGAGATCGGAGGATCGTTCAGAATACCCGATGTCATGGCCAAGTCCGGGGCGCGTTTAAAAGAAGTCGGAGCCACCAACCGGACACATGTCAAGGATTATGAAGAAGCAATAGGCGAGGAAACCGGAGCCCTGCTCAAGGTCCATACCTCCAATTACCGGATCATTGGTTTTCATAAAGAAGTATCTCTGAAAGACCTGGTCCGGATAGGGCACAGGCATTCTCTGCCGGTTATAGAAGACATGGGCAGCGGTAATTTCTTTGATTTTTCAGCCCATGGCTATCATTTCATGGCTGAACCAACTGTTCAGCAGGTGGTGAAGGACGGGGTATCTGTGGTTTCATTCAGCGGCGACAAGCTTCTGGGCGGTCCGCAAGCCGGTATTATTGTCGGCAGAAAGGAATATATTGATAAAATCAAGAAAAATCCCCTGAACCGGGCCATGCGTATTGATAAGATGACTCTGGCCGCTCTGGAAGCTACCTTGCGGTTTTATCTGGATTCACAGGCAGCTATGCAGGAAGTTCCTACCCTGCGCATGATTACCATGGACCCGCAGGAGCTCAGAAAAGCTGCTCAGAAACTTAAAACCCTGATCAAAAAACGGGTAAACCCTGAACCTGAGCTTTTTATTGTTCCTGCCCAGTCCAGGGTTGGGGGAGGAGCTTTTCCTGAGCAGGATCTGCCCACCAGCCTGGTGGGAATCAAGCCTGCGCAGATGAATTGTGATGAGCTTAGAGACAGACTGCTGGCTGCTGATCCTCCGGTAATAGGAAGAATTGAAAATGACGTGTTCTGTCTTGATCCCAGGACCATAGAACAGAATGAATACAAGCTGCTGTGCCAGGCCCTTAACCAGGTTTTGGGAGAAGAGAGCAGCAGCAAATAGATTCTCTTTTATCGTTCCCACGCTCTGCGTTGGAGCGTATTTTGACTGCTCTGCGGTCATTTCTGGACGCGGAGATCGGGAACAAAAAGAGGGGACAGTATCTGAGTCATGGTCAGGAGTTTTTTTCTTTTCTGGGGAATGCCAGGCCCCAGCCTGGCGTCTTTTGGCCGAGCCGGGGCTCGGCCCTCCCCAGAAAAGTATATTGGCACCCTATCCATATTAAAAAATAACGGAGTTTTGAATGGAATTTGAGTTGAGAAATTGCTGGAAGGTTTACCAGAGTCAGAAACACCGCTCTGCCATGGATAAAATGGCGGATGAGTATATGGAATTTTTAAGTTCCTGCAAGACCGAACGCGAAACCATTGACTGGCTGGCTGGTCAGGCTGCCCGGGAAGGCTTTGAGCAGG
>JAWOGL010000247.1:0-2987 GCA_046496945.1 Desulfonatronovibrio sp. | reverse complement strand
CAGCTTGAAACCCTTCTGGCCGAAGCAGATCAAGCCCTTTACCTGGCCAAGGCCGGCGGCCGGGACACCTACATGCTGGCAGGTGTCTCGACACTTTAAATCAAATGAATGAATACTTGGAATAATATTACCCTGCAGGCGGAGCCATAAATTCCGGACCAACAGGATCAGTGATATATTCATTTAAAATTTGATCAATAGCCTGCAGGTCATCATCAGACAGTTGCCATCCGAAAACCTCATCCAGGGCATCCATCTGTTCAGGACGGCGGCCTCCCCACAAGGCCACATCAACACCTTTATCCAGAATAAATCTTACAGACAGATGAATAACGTCCTTGCTGAACCTATCCCGGGAAAATTCCCGGAGAGCTTTCACAGCCTCAAGATATTGACTAAATCTGGGTTCAGAAAACTTGGGATCGACATTACGTAAATCATCACCTGAAAAACTTGAATCCGGACTCATCTTCCCACTTAGAAGACCACGACATAAGGCCCCATAGGTCAAAGTTTTAATATTATTTTGCTGACAATAAGGCAAAACATCTTTTTCTATTTCTCTTTCAAAAATATTATAAGGCGGTTGACAGGTGTGTAAATCAGTTACCTTTTTAAACGCCTCCATCTGTTCAGGGGAGAAATTACTTACTCCAATCGCCCGGATTTTTCCCTGTCTTAGCAGGGTGTCCATTATAGTAGCTGTTTCTTCCATAGGTACGTTTGGATCAGGCCAGTGGATTTGATAAACATCAATCACGTCTGTCTGAAGTCTTTTTAAGGAATCTTCTACTTCCTTGACTATTCTTTGCTGAGAAGCATTCCTCCAGACCTTATTTTCTTCAGCAATCCATTCGATTCCGGCCTTAGTAGCCAGAACAACATCTTTTCGCTTATTATCCTGGGCCAGAGCCTTGCCTGTTATTTCTTCTGAACATCCAAAACCATATACAGGTGCAGTGTCGATAATGTTTATGCCTTTATCTAAAGCTGCGTGGATTGTCTGAATGGATTTTTCTTCATCTGTTCCACCCCACATCCAGCCTCCAATGGCCCATGTCCCTAGTGCCACTCTGGATACGTCTTCGGATAATACCGGTATCTGGGTAAATTCCATTTTTATTTCTCCTTTATGGTTAGCAATTGCATAAAGAAAATATAATAACACTGCATGCTGACTTGTAAAGTAAGTGTTTATTATCCATAGAGGAATTATACAATCCTAATTGGTTTTGTTTTTTTCCGGGCTGGAATCTTGCGGAAAAAGCCCTGGCCTATCAGTTCAGGTGAGCATCAATTCAGCACAGACCTCTGACTTTTTCCGGGCAGCAGGAGGCAGTATTCTGTTCTGGCGGGCTTGTTTCAGTATGTCCTCAAAGAGAGAGATCAAGTAGTCGTTTATCTTAGAGGCAACCCCCTTATGGCCCAAACGCCAGTAAACAGGTGAGTCTGGTTGGGACATTTCCCGGAGCACATGCCGGCAGGCCCCGACAATCACCTCAGCAGCCCAGCTGACCCGTTCATCTCTGAAGCTGACCTGGCCTTCAAAACCTAGTGGCCCGAAGGGAATGAGCCGTCCTTGAGATTTAAAAAGCTCGCGGTGTATTGGCAATATCGTTAAAACGGTCACAAGAGGGGATACGGGGATGTTCCAGGACCAGGGCTCTCATAATCAGGCTCCTCTACTCTTCTTAATGTAAGTTTAGCCGGGAGAACACTCCGGCTGCATGGCAATGGGTTTCTAATTCGTGCAGGATGTGCGCATGAGACGGGGGGTTGTAATATACTGGGTAGAGCAGGTCGACTTCTGGGTCCAAAAGACCTTCACGCAATAATTTCCTGGTCAGCGGGGCTTCGGGATAAAGACGAACAGTATTAAATATCACCGCGCCCAGGTTGCCTGCAGTTGCATGGATTTCCAGAATTTGATCCAGGGTTTGCCAGGCCTCTTGGATAAGGGCCGGAGTTTCCCCGGGCAGGTTGCAGAGAAAGTGACACATGGTCAGCATGCCGCATTCTGCAGTCAGCCGGGAGGCATTCAGGACGTTTTGCTTGTCCATTTTTTTGTTTAAGACCTTTAAGCCGTGTTCAGTCAGAGCATCTGCAGAAAAATAGACGGCAATCAGCCCGGCATCCCTGGCCAGCAAAAGCTGCTCCTTACTCAGGGTGTCTTCGCGAAAGAATCCGGTCCACTGGATATCTAGTTTGCGGCGTTTGAGTTCTCTGCAAATGGCCTCAAAATGATCAGCAGGCCGGTTCAGTACCGGATCAGTGAAATGAAACAGGTTTACAGCGTGTTCCTGACTTAAGAACTGCATTTCATCCACAATCTTTTGAGGATCGCGCAGGCGCATCCTGCCCCCTCCCAGGCAGGGATAGACACAGTAGGCACAGGACAGGTCGCATCCGCGCTTGCCTTCAATGCCCAGGGCAGCCACATAGGCATTGCCCTGCAAGTAGTTTGCAGGGGCAAAGGTCAGGTCATCCAGCCGGGGCAGTTCATCCAAATCGATAAACCTTGGCCTGACTGTTTGCTGCAGGCTGTCTGGCTTGCGCATGACAGTTCCAGGCAGGCCCTCAAAATCCGGAAAGGATTTGAGCAACCGGGCAAAAGCCAGTTCACCTTCACCAATAATACCGGCATCAATTTGAGGAATTTCCTGCATAAGTCGCTCGGCAAACAGGGAAAAGGCCGGGCCTCCGGACAGGATGCGCGTCTGAGGCAAAAGAGAGTGTACCAGGGTGGCAGTTGTCTTCAGTGCAGACAGGTAGGAAGTCTGGTGCCCGGCCAAGGGGTCCAGATTGCGAAAAGAAAGCACAGCCAGGTCTGGTTCAAAACTGAGCAGCTGGTCTTTGAGCACTGGCCAGGGATCAGCATAGAGATTCATGTCCAGGGCCGAGATCTGGCCCTTTTCTTCAACAAGTCCGGCCAGGCGGGCCAGCCCCAGGGGATAGACCCTTTCCCTGGCCCCTAAATAAGAAGTGGG
>JAWOGL010000175.1:0-18873 GCA_046496945.1 Desulfonatronovibrio sp. | reverse complement strand
GAACCCCTTGAATATTTATGGTAGCGAGGGAGGGACTTGAACCCCCGGCACTGCGGATATGAGCCGCATGCTCTAACCTCCTGAGCTACCTCGCCATAAAGAAAGGGACACTTAATTCGATTAAAACAAAAAATCAAGTAAAAATTATTCAGTTTCCATTCGGGTGACTGTTCACCATATATTATGATCCATCCACTGAATTTAAGGCCATCCTCCGGTTCATGTTTCGCCATTGATGCGATGTCTGACCGTCGCAGGTTCCGTTCAGACAAACCATACATATTGTAAACTGCCGATTCCCCCCAAAATAATTAAAGCTTCCAATCCAGGGTAACATGTTCAGCTAATGGTTTGTCTTATGGAACCGCGACAGGGAGTTCGTATCAACAGAAACAGGAACCGGAGGAAGGCCGCCGGATATAGTGAATAAATACCCATCCGGAAGGAAAACTATTTGCATATCCACAGGCTTGCCTGTTCAAGATTTTTCAGGACTACGCTGCTTACCGAACCCACAAAAAAACCGGATAAGCCCTTCCGGGATTCCTGCCGGCATTTGCGGCCCATGGCGATGGCTGCAAAGCTGTTATCCCGGGCATGGTCAAGAATGAGGCGGGCGGCGTTTTTGCCTTCCAGAACAAGAGTGGATATCCGCTCCCCGGCAATATTATTGTCGGTTAGCCGGGCAACTGTGGTGTACAGGATCTTCTGTTCATTGCCCCGGCTGTCAGGAGGGCGGACATAAAGAACGGTTATATTGTTTTCCGGGGCTGATTCCAGGATAAAACCGGCGTGATCCGCGGCATTCAGGCTCTCTTCTGAACCATCGGTACAAAGAAGAAGGTGTTTTTTGCGTCTTTCCGGTTCGCGGCATATCCAGACCGGAATGTCGCACTGCTCATCCAGGATTTTACCACTGACACTGTCCTGGATCAGGCTCTCCAGAAGGGTTAAACCTCTTCGGCCCAGTATCAGAGCATCATACATTCCTTTGCGTCCCGTTGCAAGAATGTCGCTGGCCGTGGACACTGAACCCTGCCTTGTCTCCATCTGAATATTCTGATCTGGAAAACCGAAATCCATCATTTTCTGTCTGACTTCCTGCAAAAAATCCTGGCTTTGCTGTGAAGAAGCCTTACTTTGCTTTGCAGAGTAATAGCCGGATTTGATCCCGTGATGGGAAATATTGAGGATATCCACCTGGATGTCATCTTTATTCTGGAAAAAATAGCTCAGGAATCTTACTCCGTACTGGTGGCTGGCGTCTTTGCTTACGGCCATTAGGAATTTTTTCTTGATAGTCATATTTTTCCGTAGTTTATAGTTGTATGATTAGTTAAGAGTTAGTGATTTACACCTGTAAGCCTGCTTGCCGGTGAAATATTCTTTATTTCACCAGGGTCACCAAAAACAATAAATGATGAAGAAACGTTACCACAGAGTTCACCGAGAACACAGAGTTAAGAGGAGATAGTGCTGTTTTAAGTCTGCGTCCACGGTACTGCCGGTGAAGTCTGTAGTGAGTATTTTGCTGCGGGCCAGGCCCGCTTCAGGTAAAAGGCTGCTGTTTCCGGTGCGGGTAATCAAACCAGTTTATCTATTGCGGTGCTTTCTCCAGTGATAGCGGCCTGAAGCACTGATTTCTGGAAGTCATAATCAGCATTTGTAGAACCGCTGGAGTTGTTGTTCTCGTTCAAGTAATCAAGGGTTTTGGTGACCACCTGGGCACCAAAGGTTTGCTTTGACATGGACTGGGCCATCTGGGCCACTCCAGTACCTGACTGTATTTCCATAAAACCTCCCCAACCGGTAACCGCACCGGAAACAGTACCTTTTCAGTATTATCGGCCGAATCAGTAATTATCTTAAGTCTGATTGCAGGAATTGTAAATATTTTGTTGAGTTTATTCTGGTAAGGATTTAAATAATTTCCAACATTTCAGATAAGGAGAAATATCATGTCCGCACGAAAAACAGGAGTGGCTCTGGGAGGCGGAGCAGCCAGGGGCTGGGCTCATATAGGAGTTATCCAGGCCCTGGAAGACTGCGGCATTGAAATCGATTATGTGTCCGGTACAAGTATCGGGGCACTGGTGGGTTCCGTCTATGCTTCGGGACATCTGGAAGGATTAAAGCAGGCAGTCCTGGAAATAGACAAAAAAAAGATTATTTCCCTGCTGGATGTGGTCTTCCCCAAGAACGGACTTCTTGACGGCAAAAAGGTGACTGACTTTTTCAAGACCTATGTTTCAGGTGAGGATTTTTCAGACCTGAATACCCCATTCGGCGCGGTGGTCACAGATCTGCAGACCAGTGAAGAAATATGGCTGACCACAGGTGATGTTTCCAGAGCGGTGCGGGCCAGTTTTGCAGTGCCCGGCCTGTTCACCCCTATAATGATTGATGACAGATTCACGGTTGACGGCGGCCTGGTCAACCCCCTGCCTGTGAGTCTGGCCAGGTCAATGGGCGCGGATATTGTAATAGCCGTGGATCTTAATTATTACCTGGCCTCGCGCTGGAATAACCTTTGCAAAACAGAGCAGAACGACCTGGAACAGAAAAATGCTGCTTCAGAAAAAGAATCCCGGACTGAAGGCTGCGCTTCACCGGAAAAGGAAGGGTTTTTTCCGGACATTATGGAGCGTCTCGGCCGTCTGGACATATCATGGCTGGATTATTTCAAAAACTGGAGAAGCAAGCCCCTGGGGCCGAATATCTTTGAGATTATTTTCGCCTCTACCCTGGTCATGGAAAAAACCATAACCCAGCTCAGGCTGGAAAAAGAACCTGCTGACATGCTCATTCGCCCCGAACTCGGCAAGATCAGGTTCATGGATTTTCACCGGGCCAAGGAAAGTATCCAGGAAGGCTATGACGCCGCTATTGCCGCCGTGGTCAGCAGCGAGAAAACCAGAAGCCTGTTTAAGATATCTGAAAAACAGGCAGACAAACTAAAAAGTAAGATCACTCTCCAGAAGTGAGTTGTCATCGATCCTGACCTGTTTTCCTGATTTGTTTGTCAGGGTAACCCGGCCCTTTACAGTTACATTTTTCCCAAAACAGATATCCCCTGTTATCTTCAGATAATTACACTGAACAAGGGAAGGGACTCCATGGGCAAACCTTTGCTCAAACTGGTCAATCTTTCTGTAATAATCAGGGTGCAGCTCGATATCCGCGATGGACAGACTGCGCTGGGGATTAGGGATGATTGTTTTCATGTCGGACAGGATAAAGCAGTCAGACATGACCGTAAGCAGGTCGGCTGTGGTTTTGACCGGAGCGAAGCGGTCCCTTGGGACCTCCAGGGCCCCGGCGTGATCAAAGGCGGATATGGCTGATCCCATGGCTGTTTCCAGCTGGTAGACAGAGGGAGAATCGGGGTTGCGCGGATCCAGGTTTTTGGTGTTGATGATCAGGTCCAGAGGAATCATCCTGTGCCGCAGAAAAACCTTTTCCAGAGCCTCCAGGTTAAGCCAGATGGAATTGGTATTAAAAAAGGCGTATTTCTGGATGTCCATGAACTCTTCAAGTTCGTTCTCCGGACACTGGGCTATTTCGCGCAGGGCCAGCCGGTTGTTTTTGAGCAGTCTGCACAGATGCCCGCCCTTGCGGTCGGACGCGGTTCTGGGGGTCACTTCCATGAGAAAGGTGAATTCCATGGCTTTAAAATAACCCAGGATACTTTCATTCATGGTGGCGCCCAGATTGTCCGAGTTGGATATGAACGCGTATTTGTATCCTTTTTCCAGAAGGTTTTTCAGGATTCCCGAGGTAATAAGGGCGGTATAAATATCTCCGTGTCCCGGGGGATTCCATTCAAGTTCCGGATTGTCTGGCCACCTGGCAGGCTCCAGTTTGTCCGCTATTACCTTGGGATACTTATGCTGCACAAAGGCCAGGGGAAGATGATACGGATTTTCCAGATTCCTTATGTGGCTCATGGTGTCCATGTGCGTCCGGAAGCTGTTCATGAACAGAAGAGGAACCGGAGTCTGATATTTTTTTCTGAGGATTTTAATCTGATCCACGATCAGATCCAGAAAGGTCCTGCCCTCTTTGACAGTGATCAAAGATTTGGCTGATTCCATGCCCATGCTGGTTCCCAGCCCCCCGTTGAGCTTGATCACGGCCAGTTCAGATATGGCTTCAGCACCTTCATTTTTGTACTGGGATATGGAATCCAGGTTTTGGACTTCGCTTTTATCCAGAGGCAGGATTTCTTTTTTATTTAGTTTGCCCTGGCTGCCGTAAACCAGTTGGGAAAAATAGCATTTGAAAAGATTTATTACTATGGGAGGCAGCGACTGTTCTTCCATTTTCAGGGCAAAGGGCCTGAAAACCTGCATCAGGTCAGGATCAGCGTTGGAAACGCAATCCAGGTTTTGTTCATCCATCTTCAGCTCCTTTTTATGAGAATGCTTTTTGATTTTCCCGGTTCTTTACCTGGCATAAACTGTAAGCCCGGCACCGGTCCTGGGGCAGAGACCAACCTGGTTATTTATCTTTTTTCCGGGTCTTGTCCGGGTTTGTCATGGACATGGGCTGACCTGTGCTGGCCAGTACCGATCCCCAGTAATTGGAATTGGTATTCATGGTTCTGCGTTTAAGGGTCGTCAGAGACAGAGGAAGATATATGTATCTGTCCTGGAGCATGCTGACCAGCATGTCTGTCTTGCCGGCCATTCCCGCGTGCACCGCGTGCTGGCCCAGAAATCCGCAATATACCCGGTCATTGGAATTGGCCGGCACAGACCTGATAATATAACTTGGATCAATGAACTTGAGGGTGATGGGCATGTCCTTTTTTTCAAAATAGTCGTGAATCTGTTCTTTAAGGTAGGAACAGATGTCTCCCAGAATGATGTTTCCTGACGGATCAGCTCCTTTTCGTTCAAAAAGTTCCTGACCCGCGCCTTCAGCAACGACTATGACCGCGTGTCCCCTGTCCCTGAGCCTCTGCTTTAGATGCTTGAGCAGGCCGTTTTCTCCATGCAGTTCAAATGGAGATTCCGGAATAAGTACGAAATTGACTTCCTTGAGAGCGATGGTAGCCTGGGCCGCGATAAACCCTGACTCCCGGCCCATGAGTTTGACCATGCCGATGCCGTTGGGCGCTCCCAGAGACTCGGTGTGAGCGCACCGGATAGCTTCCGTGGCCTTTTCCACGGCAGTGTCGAAGCCAAATGTTTTGGACACGAAATTTACATCATTATCAATAGTTTTGGGAATGCCTACAATGGACATCTTGTTGTTGCGCCGGGATATTTCCTCCTGGATTGCCTGGGCGGCCTTCATTGTGCCGTCGCCTCCGATCATGAACAGGATGCTTATATTCGTTCTTTCCATGGCGTCCACAATGTCTTCGGGAGGCTGAGGGCCTCTGGATGAAGCCAGAATAGTGCCTCCAAATTCGTGAATCTGGGTAACATTATCCGGGTTCAGTTCCATAACCGGATGGCCGTAATCGGGGATAAACCCCTGCAGACCATACTGGATTCCCAGCACTGAAGGAACATTGTAATTGTGGTATGCTTCCATGACAATAGCCCTGATCACATCGTTGATTCCCGGACATAAACCGCCGCAGGTGACTATGGCGCATTTGGTTTTGGAGGGGTCGAAATACAGCTTTGACCGGGGACCGGCTTCTTCGAATTCAAGCCTTACTGACTCTTTTACATCCTTGCCGAGCATTTCCGGATTGATGTCCATGGTGATAAGCTGTTTATCTTCCACAAAGCGGCAGAAGGGCAGCGGGGAACTGACCCTGGCCGGTCCTATGGATTTTATGGCTGTGGTGTTTTTCTGAGTCATAAAGGATCCTGTTGTGTTGATTGTTGCTAAAATACAGGCGGCAGGAGAGTTTTGTTGTAATCCGCCCCTGGTGTTTTTGTTGAAATGAGTTCAGAGCTAAGATATTGTATGTTGAAAGTTTGTCAATACGTTAAGGCCTGGTTCGGCTGTTTGCCCGGCATGTGTCAGCCCGGAGCAGTCTGGATTTATATTGCATCAGGAGGATATTATGGACAGAAAGTTCAACCCTTGGCTGGAAATTATCAGTATGCGAGACGAGATGGATAAGATTATGAATGAAACCATGAATCTTAAAATGGATACCCGGTCCAGAAAAAACCGGCTTTCCCTGTGGCAGCCCGTGACTGACATGTTTGAGACGGACAGCCATCTTGTACTGGAGATGGAACTGCCCGGAGTTTTTCAGGAGAATATCAATCTTGAGCTTCAGGGCGGTCAGCTTGTGGTTTACGGAGAAAAAAAGCTTGAAAAAGAAGCCTCTGGAAGCGCCTATCAGATGCTTGAAAGATCATACGGGCCCTTCAGCCGCGTATTTCAGCTTCCGGAGAATATTGATCCTTCAACTGTAACCGCTGTCTATAAAAACGGTACCCTGCGCGTGTCCATGCTCAAGACGGACAAGTTTAAAAAACCGGTCAGTATCAATATCACCGGCATATAAAAAACACTGAAACTGTTTGTCTTAGTTGCCGGTCTTCCCCGGGTTCTTGTTTCTATTGATACGAACTCCCTGTCGCGGCCTGGTAAGGCAAACCACAGGCCGGCGGGGCGAAACATGAACTAAGGGGAAGGCTTTCAGTTCAGCGCCCTGATATACCCTGTGGTGAAGCGTCATGCTTGCAGAGGTTGTCGGGGTTTGACACTCTGAACCGAATACAGGAGTTAAACAAATGAAACCGGCATATTACTGCTAAAATAATTTTTCTTTAGATTAACATACTGAAATATAAAACATTATGATAAATATTTCTTGTTATTTTTTTCTCAAATAGTCTTGACGATGAATGCGAGCTGATTTAAGAAAGCCAAAAATTAGGGCATGGCAGGCTTTTGATTGTATAAAAGGCTCAGAATATCCAAGGCGATAGCAGTTCTAAAATTCTGCCCGACAGGGAATTTTCAACACTCATTTAAACCTTTTATACGATCCGGATATTCAGCCAGAAGCATGAGCAGTTTAACCTGACCGTCCAGGCAGGCCCAAGAGAATCCGGCAACGTTAAATTTTCCAAAATAAAAGGGCAATATGAATCTAAACGATATTATCAAGCAGAACAAAAATCAGATTTTCAATCTCTGGATTAAGAAATTTACCGATACGTATCCTGAAGAATCAGCCAGGTTTTTCAGGGACGGTCCAGGACAGTTCGCCAACCCGGTAGGTTATTCATTCAGGATTAACCTGGAAAAGATTTTTGATGAATTGTTTATGGAATGCGATCTTCCCAGAATGCAGACCTACGTGGACGGGGTGGTCCGCATCAGGGCGGTTCAGGGATTTGCCCCTTCCGACGCAGTCTGTTTTGCCCCCCTGCTCAAACAGTCGGTCTGGGAAGTATGCGGCAAGGACATAGCCAAACACGGCCTTTATCCTTCCTGGCTGGATTTTCTGGACACCCTGGAGTGGCTCCTGAACCTTTCGTTTGATGTATACATGAGATGCAGGGAACAGCTCTGGAAACAAAAAGCCGAGTTTACCAATTCCAGAACCCATAAGCTTTTGGAAAAAGCCAATCTTTTGGCAAAAGCCGTTGAATAATTTTTTAGGATAATGTTCAATCTTTAAGTGAGGTAGCAGCACATGAAAGCGATTTATTCAATGTTTCTGGTATTTGCCCTGACCCTCCTGGCCATGTTGGGTGCCGGAGTTCTGGGTATGGAATACCTTTTCGGGGTGATTATTCCGTATCTGGCGATTCTGGTTTTTGTTGTCGGCTTTGTGCTCAGGGTAGTAGGGTGGGGCAAGTCCCCGGTCCCGTTCAACATCACCACCACCTGCGGACAGGGAAAATCCCTTCCCTGGATCAAAGAGGACCGAATTGAAAATCCATCCACCACCAAAGGTGTTCTGGGAAGGATGTTTTTTGAGGTATTTCTTTTTCGTTCTCTTTTCCGCAACACCAAGGTGGAGCTGCATGAAGGCCCTAAAGTAGCCTATTCTTCCAGCAAATGGCTGTGGCTTTTCGCCATTCTTTTTCACTACACATTCCTGGTGATTGTCCTTCGTCACATGCGTTTTTTTACAGAGCCTGTCCCGTTTCCGTTTGAAGCGCTGGACAAACTGGACAGCATGCTTCAGATCGGAGCCCCGGCTTTGTATCTGTCAAGTGTGGTCATTATCCTGGCTCTTGCCTACCTTCTCTTGAGAAGGCTTTTCGTGCCGGCCATCCGTTATATATCTCTGCCGGCTGATTATTTTCCGCTGTTTCTTATCCTGGGGATTGTCATCTCCGGAATAATGATGCGCTATTTTGTAAAAACCGACCTCATGGCGGTGAAAGAACTGACCATGGGCCTGGTGACCCTCAGACCGGTAGCTCCTGAAGGGATTGGAAATATTTTCTTTATTCATCTTTTCCTGGTATCGACTCTGCTTGTCTACTTTCCCTTAAGCAAGCTCATGCATATGGGAGGAGTATTCCTGAGTCCCACCAGAAATATGACCGGCAACAGCAGAATGGTCAGACATGTGAATCCCTGGAATTATCCGGTCAAGGTGCATACCTACGAGGCCTACGAGGATGAGTTCAGGGAAAAAATGGTTGAGGCTGGTCTGCCAGTGGTAAAGCCTTTGGAAGAGACGTCAGAAAACGCTGAAAATAAGGAGTAAATAAGAATGGCGATACAAAAACCGGATGCACTGTTCAAAGGCATCAGTCATAAGCCGCCCCAGAAGGACTGGATGGATGTCCCGGCGGAAATTAAGCCGGGCAGATATTGTTACGCGGCCGGGCCGGAATCATTGAAATATGTCGGCATGCCCAATCCCCGGAAATGGAACCCTCTGGATGATGACTGGAAACTGCCGGAAAACTGGCAGGAAATCATTGTAAAAGGCATGAAGGAAAGACTGGAGAAGTTCAGATCCTTCAAGATTTTTATGGATGTCTGTGTAAGGTGCGGAGCCTGCGCGGATAAATGTCATTTTTTTATCGGCTCGGGAGATCCCAAGAATATGCCGGTGTTGAGGGGCGAACTTTTAAGGTCTATATACCGCGGAGAAATCACCAAGGCCGGGAAGATTCTGGGACGTCTGGCAGGAGGCCGCAAACTCACCGAAGAAGTGATCAAGGAAATCTGGTACTATTACTATCAGTGTACTGAATGCAGAAGGTGTTCAGTATACTGTCCCTACGGAATAGACCAGGCCGAGATTACCATTATCGGCAGAGAGCTGCTGAACCTGCTGGGCCTTAATATTGACTGGATAGCCCAGCCCGTGGCCAATTGCAGCCGCACTGGTAACCATCTGGGCATTCAGCCTCACGCCTTCAAGGATATGATAGACTTTTTCTGTGATGATATTGAAGAAGTCTGTGGTTTCAGGCCTGAACCCACATTCAACAAAGTCGGCGCGGATTATCTTTTCGTGACTCCCTCCGGAGATGTGTTTGCTGATCCCGGAACCTACACCTGCATGGGATACCTTATTCTCTTCCATTATCTGAAAGAAGAATACGGAATGGATATCACCTGGAGCACCTATGCCTCGGAAGGGGGCAATTTCGGGCTGTTTACCTCCCATGAAATGATGAAACGGCTCAACGCCAAGATGTATCTGGAAGCCAAACGCCTGGGTGTTAAATGGATACTGGGCGGAGAGTGCGGTCATATGTGGAGGGTTATCCATCAATATATGGATACCATGAATGGTCCGGCTGATTTTCTGGAGACACCCGTCTCCCCCATAACCGGAACAAAGTTTGAGAGCGCCGCTTCCACCAAGATGGTGCATATTGTTGAGTTTACCGCTGATCTGATCAAAAACGGCAAGCTAAAGCTGGACAAGAGCCGCAATGATAATATCCGGGCTACCTTTCATGATTCGTGCAACCCATCCCGAGGCATGGGTTTTCTTGAAGAACCCAGATATGTAATCAACAAGGTCTGCCAAAACTTTTTTGAAATGCCCGAAGGAACCACCAGGGAACAGACATTCTGCTGCGGCGGCGGAGCCGGGCTTAACGCGGGTGAAAACGAGGAAATCCGGATGATGGGCGGTCTGCCAAGGGCCAACGCGGTAAAGTATGTTCATGACCGGCATGATGTTAACACCCTTAGCTGTATATGCGCTATAGACAGGGCAACTCTTACCAATATGGTTGATTACTGGGTCCCTGGAGTGCAGGTATGCGGAGTGCATGAACTCGTAGGCAACGCTTTGATCTCACCCGGAGAGCACGAGCGGGATACGGATTTGCGGGGTGAACCACTTCCAGGCAAGGAGGAAGAATAATGTACCATGCTAATAAAATTGTTCCAGGATTAATTATTTTTTTCCTGATCATAACTTTTCCGTTCTGGTTTAATATCGGCAGCGCGGCTTACACTACTCCTGAGCTGGTACTGCCTGAAGATATTGAGAATTGTGTGGAAAGCGCGGAATTTATGAGAGCGGAGCACATGTCCATGCTCAATGAATGGCGGGATGAATATGTCCGGGATGGTTACGGGGATTACAAAAGCACTCTTACCGGGGAGAAATTTGCCATGAGCCTGACCAAAACCTGCATGGATTGTCATGATGATAAGGAAAAATTTTGTGACCGCTGTCACGACGCGGCTGCAGTGGATCCTTACTGCTGGGATTGTCATATAGCGCCAGAGGGGGTTGAATAAATGAAAAGCAGCAGAAGAAAATTTATGGCCATTGCCGGGGCTGCCGCCATTGGCTGGAGCGTTTGCCCTACCCTGGCAGGCGCGGCTACAGAGGCAGGGCCCAAGCTTTATTACAAGGACTCTGAAAAGCTTAAAGCCACACAATGGGCCATGGCGGTGGATACAGAGAAGATAACCAAGGATATCATGAACAAATGCATTGACGCCTGTCACTCTTTGCATAATGTTCCCAAGATTGATTCCAAACAGGAAATTAAATGGATATGGATAGAGCCGTTTAAAAATCTGTTTTATGATCAGTCTCACCCCAATCTGGCCAACATGGCTAAAAAGCCTTTTCTCACCCTTTGCAATCACTGTGATGATCCGCCATGCGTCAAGGTCTGCCCCACCAAGGCCACGTTTAAAAGATCTGACGGCATAGTTCTCATGGATTTTCACAGGTGCATAGGCTGCCGGTTCTGCATGGCCGGATGTCCTTATGGTTCCAGAAGTTTTAATTTCAGTGATCCGCGAGAATTTCTGGAAGAGACAGATCCTGCTTATCCCACAAGAACCAAAGGTGTAGTGGAAAAATGCGAGTTCTGCGCCCATCTGCTGGATAAAGGGCAAATGCCCGCCTGCGTCGAGGTTTCGGAAGGGGCTCTTCTTTTCGGTGATCTGGGGGATTCCTCATCAGATGTCAGCAAGGCCCTTAAGAAGAGATATTCTCTGGTCCGTAAACCCAAACTGGGCACTGGTCCTAACATTTATTATCTAATATAAGGGGTGTAAGATGCTTGAAAAAGCTTTAAAAGGAAATATTATTTACTGGGGATGGCTGGTTTTTCTGCTGGCTATCATAGGAGTGGGCGCCGGTGCCTACATGATGCAGCTTGACCAGGGGTTGTCCATAACAGGGATGAGCCGTGACGTATCCTGGGGCTTTTATATCGCCCAGTTTACCTTTCTGGTCGGGGTGGCAGCATCAGCCGTGATGATGGTTATTCCTAAATATCTGCATAATTTTAAAGCCTTTGGCAGGATGCTGATTCTTGGAGAGTTTCTGGCCATTGCCGCGGTGAGCATGTGTCTTCTGTTTATCGTGGTCGATCTTGGTCAGCCTCAGAGACTGATGAATGTCCTTCTGCACCCCACTCCCAATTCAATCCTGTTCTGGGACATGATCGTTCTTAACGGATATCTTTTTCTCAACCTGCTCATCGGCTGGGTAACCCTCCAGGCGGAGCGCAAGCAGGTGGCCCCTCCGGGCTGGATCAAGCCGTTTATCTATCTGTCCATACCATGGGCTGTAAGTATTCACACTGTTACCGCGTTTCTTTACGCCGGTCTTCCAGGTCGTGATTTCTGGCTTACCGCGGTCATGGCTCCTTCGTTTCTGGCGTCTGCCTTTGCCGCAGGCCCGGCCCTGCTGATACTTCTGGGTCTTGCCGTCAAAGTGTTTGCAAAATGGGATCCAGGCAAGGAATCTATTCAGGCCCTGGCAAAGATTGTTGTTTACGCCATGTCCGTGCACCTGTTTATCGTCATCTGCAAGGTGTTTACCGCGGGATACAGCCAGATTCCCGCCAAGCTTGCCCATTACAAGTACCTGTACCTGGGCCTGGACGGACACACCACCATGGCGACCTTCAGCTGGGTGGCTATTGTGGCCGGAGTTGTGGCGGTTGTTGTCCTGCTTAATCCCAAAAACAGGCAGGCCGAAAACGTTCTGGCCTTTTCCTGTATTCTGGTGCTCATAAGCACCTGGATAGACAAGGGCCTGGGGCTGATTTCCGCCGGCTTCATTCCCAACCCCATGAAGGAAATAACCCTGTACAACCCGACCCAGCCCGAGCTTCTGATAACCCTGGCGGTATGGGCGAATGGTTTTCTGATTCTGACCATATTGTATAAAGTCGCGGTGGGTGTAAAAAGAGAGATTGAATCCTGATGCTACGGGTGTTTATCTGCCCGTATGAAGCTGCATGGGTATGGGATCGGAAAATTTCCGGTCCCATCCTTTTTGAGAATTTAGAAAATTTCCCAAAATCCAGCTTGACAACAATTCCCAATTTTGACTAATTGCCGTTTATCTTTGGTTCGATGGGAAAATTCAATTTTTCCTAAACAAATTAATATTGGAGGTTTATTATGGGTTGGCAAGTAACAGTTGATACTGACAAGTGTACCGGCGACGGCGAATGTGTGGACGTATGCCCAGTTGAAGTCTTTGAACTCAAGGACGGCAAAGCTGATCCCGTTAATATGGAAGAATGTCTTGGTTGTGAATCCTGCGTTGAGGTTTGCGAAGCCGATGCCATTACCGTGGTAGAAGTCTAGTTTGTTACTGGGGGGCTTTGGCCCCCCTTTTTATGTTCTCATTTTCTAATCTCCTCACTTTTGCTCCCTCAGGCACATCCTGCCTTTAAAATACATTTTCAAATCCCTTCTTTCTTAAGGTTGTGAATCCGGAAAAAAAATATTAGAAGTTTGTCCTGTTTCAGAAATTCTTTGTTTTACATAAGGAGGAATAAATGGATTTGGGGATTGACTTGAATATATATTTTAAAAAATACGAAAACCTTGTTCAGGGTGTGGATCAGATATTTCAGAAAATAAAGGATGATTATCCCGGGCAGGTAAAGTGTGATCAGGGATGTACTGACTGCTGTTTTGCCCTGTTTGATCTTTCCCTGGTGGAAGCGCTTTATCTTAATCAAAAGTTCAGTGAGCTTGACCATGATCTGAAAAACCTTATCCTCATTGAATCAGACAAGGCAGACCGCAAAATTCATAAAGTAAAAAAAGATCTTTACAAAGCGCATCAGGGTGGCGCCGGGGAGCAGGAAATACTGGATAAGGCATCCCGCGTCAAAGTCCGCTGCCCTTTGCTTAAAGACAACAAATGCGCTTTGTATGAATACCGGCCTATTACCTGCCGGTTGTACGGCATTCCCATGGACGTGGGCAATATGACCGCCACCTGTTCCAGGTCGGGATTTGAGCCCGGGAAAAAATACCCAGGTGTTCATATGAACAGGATTCAGGAAAAACTGGCTGCCATGAGCCAGGAGGTAGCAACCGCCGTCAATTCCAGATACAGCGAGCTTCATGCCATGCTGGTTCCGGTGTCCATGTGTCTGCTTACCGATTATACCAAAGAGTACCTTGGCGTTAAGGACGAATCACAGGCGCCCCGGGAGAATTCAACCAAAGAAGCGGCCACCAGAGAATGGGTTCTTGGCCCCAAGGAGTAAGAAAATGAGCACGCAAGCCACCCATTCTCAGGATGCGCAGAAAAAAGCAATATATGACCGCCTTGCTCCCAGGCGAAAGAAGTTTATCGACCGTATAGGCTTTGACAAGTGGGATCCCTTTCAGGAACCCAAGAACCCCATTGAAATGCGGACTGATCCTACAAAGAGAACCAGCAAGGAACTCATGCGTAAATTTCTTTACGAGAGGGCCCCTGAAGATTACAGCAATACGTACGGCAGGGGCGTGCTTGAGATGTGCCTTGGAATCATAAACGGAGATGACAAATGCAGAGCCATGTATGATTTTGCTTTGTGGTACAGCGCTCTGCTGGAGCATGAGAAAAAAGAGTTTAAGACAGGTCCCTAAAGCGCTGCCTCAAGAGTCAGCCGGCAACTAAATAAATATATTAAACATAAAATAAGCGGAGAAATACTGATGAACGAAACCACACCTGATGAACAGATCAGGCAGCTTGAAGAAAGATTGAAACAAAATCCCGATTGCGGGGTCACCCATTACAATATAGGAGTTAATTATCTGAGCAAGCGCGACTTTGAAAAAGCCAAGGAGCATTTCAAGGAAGCGATCAGGAAAAATCCCGATATTGCTGAAGCCTATGTTCAGCTTGGGGGCATGGCCATGAACGAGGGTGACCTTGACAGTTGCTACAGTTATAATAATATGGCCAGCAAGGTCAGGCACCGTTTTGCTGTTCCCCACGGTAATATGGGGTTTGTCCATCTGCAGAAAAATGAGGTGGACAAAGCCATAGCCAGTCTCAAACGGGCGATTTCCTTTGATCCGCAGTTTGTCCAGGCTCACGCCACCATGGGCAGCGCCTACCTGATGCAGGGAGACCTGGATGGATGCATTGCCCAGAGCCGGAAGGCCATTGAGCTGGAACCTAATTTCGGCCCGGCTTACAACAATATGGGACTTGCCTACATGGAAAAAAATGATTTTGACAAGGCCAGAGAATGCTTTAACAAGGCTGCCGGCACCGGATACCAGGTCGCGCCTGAAGTTCTCCAGGAACTGTCTGAATCCGAGTCCTGATTCCTGAACTTTTTTCAGGCAGACTTTTTTTACAGAAAACAGGAGCCTGTATAATAAACCTGCAGTCCTTCCAGATAAGAGTACCTGGAAAATTGTATTGACAACACACGGTCTTTGTGTGAAAAATCACAAGTCATATCATTTTTGATAATTTGTTAGGGGCGTTGTGAAGCCATCAGCTTCATTAATATAAGTGAGGCGGCTTTTTAAGTATAAGGTTGTAACCATAATTCAAGGAGGATTTTCAATGCCTAAACATGAAACCCCTTTGCTGGATCAGCTCGAAAGCGGTCCATGGCCGAGTTTCGTGTCTGATTTGAAGAGGCAGTCAGAGTCAAGACATGCCAAGGAAAACGATGTCGAATACCAGATTCCCGTAGATGTATGCGACGATCTGCTGGGCGTTCTGGAACTTTCATACAAGGAAATGGAAGTTCACTGGAAGCACGGCGGCATTGTTGGTGTATTCGGGTACGGCGGCGGAGTTATCGGCAGATACTGTGACCAGCCCCAACAGTTCCCCGGAGTGGCCCATTTTCATACCATGCGTGTGAACCAGCCTGCCGGCAAGTACTACAAAACAGAATTTCTGCGTGAACTGTGTGATCTCTGGGATTTCCGCGGCAGCGGTCTGACCAATATGCACGGATCAACCGGTGACATTGTTCTTCTTGGAACCAGGACAGAACAGCTGGAAGAGATTTTTTATGAACTTACTCATAAAATGAATACCGATCTGGGCGGATCAGGATCAAACCTGCGTACGCCTGCTGCCTGCCTTGGAGAATCCCGCTGCGAATGGGCCTGTTATGATACCCAGGAACTCTGCTATCAGATGACCCTTGAGTACCAGGATGAGCTTCACAGACCGGCATTCCCTTACAAGTTCAAGTTCAAGTTCGACGGTTGCCCCAATGGCTGCGTGGCTTCCATTGCCCGCTCCGACATGTCCTTTATCGGAACATGGCGCGATGAAATCCGCATTGACCAGGAAGCTGTGGCCGCTTATGTTGGCGGTGAGATAGCTCCCAACGGCGGAGCCCATGCTGGCAAAGACTGGGGACCATTTGATATTCAGAAAGAAGTTATTGGCCTTTGCCCCACAGAATGCATGTGGATGGAAGACGGCAAGCTGAAAATCAATGACAAGGAATGTAATCGTTGCATGCATTGCCTCAACGTAATGCCAAGAGCGCTGCGAATTGGTAATGACCGAGGCCTTTCCATTCTGGTAGGCGCCAAGGCACCTATCCTTGACGGAGCCCAGATGGGTTCATTGCTGGTTCCATTTATCAAGGCTGAAGATCCTTATGATGAAATCAAGGAAGTCATTGAGAATGTATGGGACTGGTGGATGGAAGAAGGCAAGAACCGTGAACGTATCGGTGAAACCATGAAAAGAATGGGCTTTCAGAAGCTTCTTGAAGTCACCGGAATCAAACCCATGCCCCAGCACGTTCAGGAACCCAGGACTAATCCGTATATCTTCTGGAAAGAAGAGGAAGTTCCGGGCGGATTTGAACGCGACATCGACGATTACAGATCACGCCATCAAAAATAAGGGAGGTAAGAAATGGCTTTTATATCTTCAGGATACAATCCAGACAAACCGATGGAAGACAGGATGTCCGACATCGGCCCAAAACATTATGGACAGTTTTTGCCTCCGGTCATCAAGAATAACAAAGGCAAATGGCTCTGGCACGAGATTCTTGAGCCGGGCGTGCTGATGCACAAGGCAGAAAGTGGAGACGAGGTTTATACCGTACGTGTCGGATCACCCAGGCTGATGAGCGTGGAAACAATCCGCGAAGTACTGGATATTGCTGACAAGCATTGCGACGGCTATCTTCGTTTTACTACCAGAAACAACATCGAATTCATGGTAGACAGCAAGGATAAGGTTAAGCCCCTCAAGGATGACCTGAATTCCCGCAAACATACCGGCGGAAGCTTCAAGTTTCCGGTGGGCGGAACCGGAGCCGGCGTGACCAATATAGTTCACACTCAGGGCTGGGTTCACTGTCATACCCCGGCTACAGATGCATCCGGTACCGTCAAGGTGGTTCTGGATGATCTGTTTGAAGATTTTCAGCAGATGAGACTTCCGGCTCAGCTGAGGATCTCCATGGCCTGCTGTCTGAATATGTGCGGAGCCGTGCATTGTTCAGACATCGCCATTCTGGGTTATCACCGCAAGCCTCCGATTATTGATCATAAAGAAGTTGAAAACCTTTGTGAGATTCCTCTTGCTGTTGCCGCATGTCCTACAGCAGCTATCAGGCCTACCAAGGTAGAGATCGATGATCCTAAAACAGGCGAGAAGAAGACTGTTAAATCAGTGGCCATCAAGAATGAAAGGTGCATGTTCTGCGGCAACTGCTATACCATGTGTCCGGCTCTGCCCTTGACTGACGCTCAAGGTGACGGACTGGTTATCATGGCCGGTGGTAAAGTTTCCAACCGCATCAGCGAGCCCAAGTTCTCCAAGGTCGTTGTAGCCTACATACCCAATGAAACACCCAGGTGGCCCACACTGGCCAAGACCATCCGCAAGATTGTGGATGCCTATGCCAAGGGTGCCCGCAAGTACGAACGTCTGGGCGACTGGGCTGAAAGAATCGGCTGGGAACGTTTCTTTGATGCCTGTGACCTTGAGTTTACACATCACCTTATTGATGACTTCCGTGATCCAGCATACTATACTTGGAGACAGACCACTAACTTCAAGTTCTAGTTGAATTGTATAAAGATGATTTGGCGCCGTCTTTCCGGGCGGCGCCAGTAAACCAAAGGATGGTAAAGATGGATCAAGAAGCTGGAAAAAAAGAAATTATTGATTTTCTGGAATCCAAATCAAAGACTAAGACCAAGTTCTATTTTAACGATTTTACCAAGCTGTTCCCGGATATGAAACCCAGAGAAGTCAAAAAGCTTTTGACCGCCCTGGTCCAGGAAGGAAAACTTGTATTCTGGTCCAGCGGCAGTACCACTATGTACGGAATGAAAGACGCCGGAAAGACCGACGAGGGCTAGTTTTTAATACTGGTTCTGTATATGATTCCCTTGTGGAACAGCAAGCTGATATTAAACACTCATTTCCCAGGATAACTCTGGCCGGCCTTAAGGGCGGGTCAGGTAAAACCATAGTTTCCCTAGCTCTTTGCAGGCTTTTTACCCAAAAGGGCCTGAATGTTAAGCCTTTTAAGAAGGGCCCGGATTATATAGATGCCAAATGGTTGTCTCTGGCAACCGGAAACAGTGCCTCTAATCTGGACCCTTTTTTATTTCCCGCCCCCAAAGTCAAAGCTCTTTTCTGGTCGTTTGCCTCCACCCATGATCTTGCCCTGATAGAAGGCAACCGCGGCCTGTTTGACGGTAAAGACGTAGAAGGATCGTTTTCCACATCTGAGTTGTCCCGGATACTCCA
Organism: Desulfonatronovibrio sp.; assembly: GCA_046496945.1. Classification (GTDB taxonomy): domain Bacteria; phylum Desulfobacterota; class Desulfovibrionia; order Desulfovibrionales; family Desulfonatronovibrionaceae; genus Desulfonatronovibrio. The sequence goes on along the minus strand of JAWOGL010000175.1, from coordinate 488 downwards.
TGCTCCGGTTATTCTGGTTGTTGACTGTACCAAGGTCACCAGAACCATGGCCGCTATTGTGCTGGGCTGCAAATATTTTGAAAAAGACCTTAATCTGGCTGGAGTAATACTCAACCAGACCGCCGGTGAAAGACACAGAACCATTACCCGCCAGTCTATTGAAAAATACACAGATATCCCTGTGCTGGGAGCATTGCCCAAGTTTCCCCGCAATCCAATCCCGGAAAGACATATGGGCCTTATTTCGGATCAGGAGCATGACTGCGCCGAGGATATTTTTGCCGGTATCAGCCAGGTTGTCGCCCAGAATGTAGACCTGGAAGCAGTGCTTGATATAGCCCGAAGTGCTCCCCCGGTTGAGGAATCTCTGCCTGAAGTGTTTTCTTTTTCCAGAACCTCGGATTACCCGCCGATCATTGGCGTGGTCAGGGATAAGGCATTATGGTTCTACTATCAGGAGAATCTGGACGCTCTGGTCAGCCAGGGAG
>JAWOGL010000108.1:0-15274 GCA_046496945.1 Desulfonatronovibrio sp. | reverse complement strand
CTGGTTTTTAATTCCAACTGGATGGACAAATTCGGTGCGGCTGACTTTATTGAACTTTGTTCCAGATATACTGTCGCCCGGATGATGGAACGAGATGATTTTGAAAAAAGATACAGAGAGAACCGACCTATTGCCATTCATGAATTTCTGTATCCTCTGGTGCAGGGGTATGATTCGGTTGCTCTTGAGGCGGACGTAGAACTTGGCGGCACTGATCAGAAATTTAACCTGCTGATGGGCCGGGTTCTGCAAAGAGAGTACGGACAGACTCCTCAGGTTATCCTGACCATGCCCATTCTGGAAGGGACCGACGGTGTTCAGAAAATGAGCAAGTCCCTGGGTAATTATATCGGTATCAAGGAGCCTCCCGGAGATATGTTCGGCAAACTCATGTCCATTTCAGACGAGCTTATGTGGAGATATTACGAGCTTCTTTCTGATAAAGATCTGCGGGAAATCGTCAAACTTAAAGAAGATGTGGAAAAAGGTTTGCTGCATCCAAAGGTTTGTAAAGAGGAGCTCGCCCAGGAGATTACTTCCCGTTTTCACGGAGCACAAGCAGGAAAGCAGGCAAGAGAAAACTTCAACCGGGTTTTCGCAGATCACAATCTGCCCGAAGACATGCCACAGACGGTTGTTTCTGCTTCCGAGAACAGACGGATGGCTGATATTCTTCTGGAAAGCGGAATGTGTTCATCCAGAGGCGAGGCCAAAAGACTTTGCAAGCAGGGAGCGGTCGGGATTCATGAAAAAGACAAGATTAATGATCCGGAGCATATTTTCCCGGTGGGTGAATATGTGCTCAAGGTAGGGAAAAAGAGGTTTTTAAAAGTCCTGGTTAAGGAAAATTAAAAATGGGTGAAACACTGCTTAAAAAAGCCGGAATCTGGGCCAGAATGATCAAACTGGAACATTCCGTGTTTGCTCTCCCTTTTGCCTATATGGGCGCTTTCTGGTCTGCTGAAGGCTGGCCGGGATGGAGGACTTTTGTTTTTCTGACTCTGGCCATGATCGCGATCCGCTCATTCGCCATGACCTTTAACCGCATTGCTGATCTGGATTTTGATGAAAAAAATCCCAGAACCCGGGACAGGCCGCTGGTTACCGGGGCGATAAGCACCAAAGACGCCTGTGTTTTTCTGATACTTTCAGCTGTAATCTTTGTGATTTGCTGCGGGCTGTTAAACACCCTTTGCTTTTACCTGTCCTTTTTTGCCCTGGGCTGGACTGCTTTTTACAGCTATACAAAAAGATTTACCAGGCTGTGTCATTTTTTTCTGGGTTCAGTCCTGGGGCTTGCTCCTCTGGCCGGATGGATAGCTTACCAGCCTGTATTCTCCCTGGCCCCCTTTTTGATTTTTCTGGGAGTTCTTTTCTGGGTAGCCGGATTTGATATCCTGTACGCCAGTCAGGATGCCGGCTTTGACAGAGAGAATAATCTTCACTCCATACCTGCCAAGCAGGGCCTTGAAACCGCTTTTGCGGTTGCCGGCTTCAGTCATGTTAACGCGGCCCTGTTTTTTATGCTGGCCGGGGCGGCTGTTTCAGCTGCCTGGCCTTTTTATCTGGCCTGGATGATTGTATCTGCCGTGCTTTTCCTGGAGCACAAAATGATTTCTCCGGATGACCTGCGAAAAATAAATTTATCTTTTTTCACCCTGAACGCGGCTGTCTCGGTTCTTCTTCTGCTGGGCGTTCTGGGTGATGTTGCATTAAAATAGCCTGTTCAAGGACAGGTGTCATTTTAAATAGGTGAGGCTAACATGAATAAGAGTGTTTTTCCGGCTTACCGAGGCCGGCTGGAATATTTCTGTCTGGGATGCGGCAAGGCTTTTTCCATAACAAAGCTTCATTATACATGCCCCCATTGCAAGGGGGTGTTTCTCTTGCGGGATATGAACTTTGATGACTTGAAACAGACTTCCGGCAAGCAGTGGCGAGACGTTTTTGATGCCAGGGCCGCGACCAGGGAAAGCAGTCTAAGGGGAATTTTCAGATTTTATGAGCTGATTGCCCCTGTGGTTGAGAAAAATGATATCATATATCTGGGAGAGGCAAACACTCCGATTATTCCGGCCAATCCACACCTTGAGGCTTTGACCGGACAGAAATTCGCTTTTAAGAATGACGGCCAGAATCCCAGTGCTTCATTCAAAGACAGAGGCATGGCCTGCGCTTTTTCCTATCTGAAAAAACTGATCAGAGAAAAAGGATGGCAACAGGTGCTGACCATCTGTGCTTCCACCGGGGACACTTCGGCATCAGCCGCTCTTTACGGCGCTTATGTCGGAGTTCCGGTCAAATCCGTGGTAATCCTTCCTCAGGGCAAAGTAACCAGTCAGCAGCTTTCACAGCCCCTTGGCAGCGGCGCGCATGTCATAGAACTGCCCGGCGTCTTTGATGACTGCATGAAGGTTGTGGAGTATCTGGCGGATAACTTCAGAGTGGCTTTGCTGAATTCCAAAAATGCGTGGAGGATTCTGGGTCAGGAAAGCTACGCTTTTGAAGTAGCTCAGTGGTACGATTGGGACCTGACTGGCAAGTCTTTATTTGTTCCTATTGGCAACGCAGGCAATATTACGGCGATTATGGCCGGTTTTCTCAAACTAAAGGACCTGGGCATTATTAGCGAGTTGCCAAGGATTTTTGGAGTTCAGTCCAGCCACGCGGATCCGGTTTTCAGATTTTACCAGCAAAATTCTGACAAGAGAAAATTTGTTCCGGTTCAAGTCGCTTCCAGTGTCGCCCAGGCAGCCATGATCGGTAATCCAGTATCTTTTCCCAGGGTCAGAGCTTTGGCCCGGAGATATGAAAAGGAACAGGGGGCTGGAAGTTTTCAGGTGGTTCAGGTGGAAGAACAGGCCATTGTCGAAGGCATGCTTCTGGCTAATCAGAATGGCCATATCGCGTGTACTCAAGGCGGAGAATGTCTGGCCGGGATGATGCGGGCAAAAGAGCTGGGTCTTTTAAAGCGAAATGAGACAGCCATACTCGATGCCACGGCTCATGCGCTTAAATTCAGCGGATTTCAGGAGATGTATTTTGCGGATAATTTTCCTGCTGAATATGAAATTCATCCCAGGAAGGAATACGTAAACCTGCCTCAGCAGATATTAAACGCCCAGGACAAACAGAAACTATCAGAGCAGGAATATATACAGGCGGCTGTACAGAAAATATCCAGCCTGCTGGGGCTGAATCAGGAAAAATAAATCCTGAAAAATTCCTTTTTCCAGGGCTTGACCATCTTATGGGTAATACCTTTTGCGGCCAGAGATTTTAGATTCATCTGTTTATAACCCCAGAAATCGCTGGCATATCTTTCAGGTATGAAAATCCGGCAGGCACGGCCTCCGGTTGCGGCCAGCTGAAATAGAAACCACGTCTTAAATGCTGCGGATCTGCATAAAGACCCCAGCGACGGATGCCACGGGCCGGCCAGGATGTGTTTTAAAAGCGTCTTTTCTGGAGTCAGCCCCAGTCTGATGACCGGTATATTCTTTTTCCAGAGATCAAGAAGGGCCTGGGAGGTGATTTGAATAGTTGTCTCCAGGTTCCAGGGCCTGTACAGTCCAAGAGCCATTTTTTCAGCCAGAGGAGTTTCTTTTAATACCAGGCAGGGATAAATGCGAACAATGTGCGGAACAATGCCTCGGACCTAAGCTATGTCCCTTTTGAAAGCAGTACTTCCGGAACCGGGCAGTCCCGGCAAGAGCTGAATGCCCAGCTCAAACCCCGAGTCTTTAACCAGGTGACAGGCGTGTACAGCCTGACCGGAGGAATACCTGCGGTTGGATAATTTCAGGGTATTCTGATCAAAACTCTGAATTCCCAACTCTATCATGTCCACGCCATAATCAGCAAGGATAGACAGTTTTTGTTCATCAATACAGTCTGGACGTGTAGAGCAGCGAAGGTGATCCACAGCTCCAGCTTTTTTAAGCTGCCATGCTTTCTTCAGATAAAAAATCATTTCCCGGTTATGGATGGCAGTGAAAGTTCCCCCGAAAAAACCCAGAGAAACTGGTTTCCCGGTCTTGTCATATCTGGCGGAAATGCCCGTGGTCATATCCCGGCCGGTCTGTTCCGGGCTTTTGACTGTCTGCCCGGTCTGGACAAACTGCGAACAGTAAACGCATCTGAATGGACAGCCGGCAAAGGGGATAAACACAGGCCAGACCGGGCTTTTGGACCTGAAGGGTTCAGGATGTTTAAACTGGAATATCCCGGGGAATGCAGTTTTCATACAAATAAATCCAGGGCTTGCAAAAAAGATTAAGTTTGGATAATGAATGCTTACAGGTATATATAACCGGCTGGAGGTTACAGATGAAAGATTGTATATTCTGTCAGATTGTCCGCGGTGATGTCCCGTGCACCAGGGTCTACGAAACCGAAGAAATCCTTGCTTTTCTGGATATATCTCCTGTTGCCAAAGGACATACCCTGATAATACCAAAGAAACACGTGGTCAATATCCTGGATTTGCCTGCGGATACTGCTCCAGCACTTCAGAAGGCGCTTCAGAAAGTAGGCACAGGTTTGATCAGGGGGCTTAAGGCTGACGGCTTCAACCTGGGCATGAATAATTTTGAGGCAGCCGGTCAATTGGTCATGCATGCCCATTATCATCTTATACCAAGGTTTACGGGCGATGGTCTTAAGTTGTGGCCTCAAATTTCATATGAAGACAATAGTGAAATGCAGAAGACCGCAAAGAATATTCAGTCCGGTATTTCACTTTCCTGAATTTTGACAATCTGTTAAAAAAGTCCTTACCCGGCAGACTGTTCAAAAATTCCAAGCGTCAGTCCGGCACCCACTTGAGTGAATATTTATCGGTATGAGTTATTGCTGCCGACTCAAGTGGGTGCCGGATAAAAAACAAAAAAAGTTCAAGATCAAAGTTTACCCCGCCTGCCTTGTGAAACCTTCTTCTGTTTCACTGGGTGAAACCTTCTTTCGTTTCACAGGGGCGTATTCAGGATACGTAAGAGTTTGAACTTTTTGCAGCGACAAAGCCGATTGGAAGATTTTCAACAGTCTGTTAAGAGAGTAAGTTCTTCGGTTATTGTACAAGAGGTTTGTTCTCTGCACCGGCGGGAAGTTTTTTAATCATAAAAGGGAGGAAAAATGGCCAATACTTTAACCAAAGCGGATCTGGTGGATAAGATTTATGAAAGCAGTAATCGTAAAAGATCTGAAGTCAAAGTCCAGGTAGAGCATTTGCTTTCACTTATCAAAAAGGCTGTTAAGAAAGACCATGCCCTGTTGATCAGTGGATTCGGCAAGTTTGAGACTTACGAGAAAAAACCAAGAAAGGGACGTAATCCCCAGACCAGCGAATCAATAACTCTGCCTGGAAGAAAAGTTGTGGTGTTCAGGCTTTCCAGAAAGCTTCGGTCTGAGATTAATCTGCAATAATAAAAGCTCCGGGAATTTTTTCCAAAAGCTTTTGCCGGGCATCCTCAGCAGCCAAAAGGTTGTCAAATTTTCCGGCCTGCACCCTCCACAATCGTTCACTGCTTCTGGAGAATTCCTGGAGTCTCGACTTCTGGTAGCCGGCGCTTTTCATTTCTTGCATAAGTTTTTCCGCGCTTTTCCTTGAGGAAAAAGAGCCTACCTGTACGTAATAATTTCCAGTCATTTCAGCCCTGGACAGGCTGCCCACAGCATCCACCCTTACCCTGACCGTGCCTGGTCCGATCATGTCGATTGCTTTGGCAGCGGCAAAGGAAAGGTCGATTATTCTGTTTTTTGCGAATGGCCCGCGGTCGTTGATTCTAAGCTCCACTACCTTTTGGTTTTCCAGGTTGGTTACCTTTACTTTGGTGTTCATGGGTAAAGTCCGGTGAGCTGCAGTCAGGTCATACATGTTAAAAGTTTCGCCGTTGGAGGTTTTCCGGCCATGAAATTTGGGTCCATACCAGGAGGCGATTCCTTCTTCGGTGTAGCCATCGTGAGTGCTCAGGGGAGTAAATGTCTGCCCCAGCACTGTATATTTTTTCTGGGTTGGATGTTCTGAGGCCGGGAGCACGGGTGCGGTGGCGCTGGTTTCTGATTTGTCTTTCCTGGGGGGCGGGGAGATTTTTTTGGTACAGCTCAATCCGGCTGCAAGGATGAACCCAGCCAGGAAAAGAACCAGAAGTTTGTTTAGAGATTCTTTTTTTGTTTTCATGATTAATTTTGTATACTCTGTCGTGTTTGCGGTCCGGGCATTTTTCAGACTTGGTTGCCGGTTCTGATGCGCGGCTATTAAGTCTTTCTAAAACACAACTTGCAGCAGCAAGTCAATATGAGTGTAGAGGTAATTTGGACAAGTCCGGGTTCCTGTAATTCTTCTGTCAGCAGATTCCTGCTTTTTTAGCCCGAATCAAGCTTGCCTGATTCACTATCAAATTCATTGATGCTATTAATTTTAAAAAATTGCTATCGTTTTTTTTGATTTTTTAAATATAAATACTAGCAATTTGTTAAAACTTGAGCTATTCGACAGATTAATAACAATGCAGGGTAACAGTTTGTTTATTTTTGGTTATGATCGTATTTAACCCAATGTACTCAATACAGTTCCTGGACTAGGAGAGTCAGGACTGTAGCGAGCAAACCATTTATTACCATCTGGCAAAGGGGGTCAACATGTCACAAGAAAAAGTAGGCGCAGTTATGGTTGTCGGCGGCGGTATCGCCGGCATTCAATCCGCTCTGGATTTGGCTGACGCCGGCTATTATGTTTATCTTGTGGAGAAGTCATCCGGTATAGGCGGGGTTATGTCCCAGCTGGACAAGACTTTTCCTACAAATGACTGCTCCATGTGAATAATCTCGCCAAAGTTGGTTGAGTGCGGTCGGCACTTGAACATCGAGCTTATGACTCTGGCTGAGATAGAAAACATCAGCGGCAGTGAAGGAAATTTCCAGGTTAGTGTTCGGCAGAAACCCAGGGTGGTGGACATGGAAAAGTGCATCGCCTGTAACCTTTGCGCTGAAAAGTGTCCTAAAAAGGTTCCTGACGAATATAATGAAGGGCTTGTCAAAAGAAAAGCCGCCTACATTAAGTATGGCCAGACAGTTCCGCTTAAATACGCAATTGATAAAGAAAACTGCATTTTTTTTGTTAAGGGCGGGAACCAGGGCAAAAAAGGCGGCGGCAAATGCCGGGCCTGCGAAAAATATTGTCCCACCGGCGCCATTGACTTCGATCAGAACTTTGAGGATGAAATCAAGGAAGTCAAAGTCGGTTCAGTAATTCTCACACCGGGATTCAAGTCCTTTGATCCCTCAGCTTTTGATACTTATCAGTATTCCAATTTTAAAGATGTTGTCACCGGACTGGAATACGAAAGACTCCTTTCTTCCAATGGACCCTGCATGGGTCACCTGCAGAGGCCTTCTGACCAGAAGGAGCCCAAAAAGATTGCCTGGCTGCAATGTGTGGGTTCCAGAAATATTAACAAATGCGATAATGGTTATTGTTCGTCGGTTTGCTGTATGTATGCCATAAAGCAGGCCATAGTTACCGCAGACCATACAGCAGGTGATGTTGAACAGACCATTTTTTACATGGATATCCGGACTCACGGCAAAGAGTTTGAGAATTATTTTGAACTGGCCAAGGAAAAGGGCATCAAGTTTGTTCCCAGCAGGATCCACAGTACCACCCCCGGCAATGACGGCGGTGTGGAAGTGGAATACTTTAATGAAGAAACCGGGCAGCGGGTGGTCGAAGGTTATGACATGCTGGTCCTTTCCACCGGTCTGGAGGTCAGCAAGAACGTACAGGAACTTGCCGGCAAGCTTGAAGTGAAGCTGGACAAATATAATTTTGCCGACAGCTCAAGCTTTGCTCCGTCAGCTACCAATATTCCGGGCATTTTTGCCAGCGGCTGTTTTCAGGGTCCCAAGGATATTCCCCAGTCAGTAACTGACGCTTCAGCTGCGGCAGCTTCGGCTTCCATAGCCTTGAGCAGTCAGAGGGGCACCCTGGCCAAAGAGAGAACATTCCCGCCGGAAAAAGATGTAAACGCTGAAGAGCCCCGGGTTGGAGTGTTTATATGTTCCTGCGGCATCAACATCGCCGGTACCATTGATGTAAAGGTGCTGACTGAATATGCCGAAGGCCTTCCCAATGTTGTTTTTACCGACAACAACCTTTTTTCCTGTTCTCAGGACACCCAGGTTCTGATCAAGGAAAAAATCACAGAACACAACCTGAACCGGGTAGTGGTTGCCGCGTGTACGCCCAGGACTCACGAACCTCTGTTCAGAGAAACCATGAAGGATGCGGGCCTTAACGAGTATTTGTTTGAAATGGCCAATATCCGCAATCAGAACAGCTGGGTACATTCCAAAGAACCGGAAAAAGCTCTGGAAAAAGCCAAGGATCAGGTGCGCATGGCTGTGGCTAAGGCTTCCATGCTAAGTCCTCTGGAACATTTATCCGTTAACGTCAATCAGACCGCTCTGGTCATAGGCGGCGGAATTTCAGGAATGATTTCCGCTCTTGGAATAGCGGATCAGGGTTATGAAACCATACTTCTGGAAAAGACCGACAAGCTGGGAGGCAATGCCTGGAGCCTGGCTACTACCTGGCGCGGTGAAGAAATCAGACCGTTTCTGGAAGATCTGATTTCCAAGGTTGAAAATCACCCTAACATCAAGTTGTTCAAAAACGCCCAGCTAAAGACCAACACTGGAGCTGTAGGTGATTTTGTCAGTGAGGTGGAAATAAACGGTGAAAAAAGAGCTATCAAGTATGGTATTGCCATTGTCTGTACCGGGGGAAAAGAGCTTAAACCCAACGAGTATCTTTATGGTGAAGATGAAAGGGTGTTCACCCATCTGGAATTTGACAAGGAAATGAACGAGAAAAAATCCGCCATGGAAAAGTCCAGCGGTGCAGTGTTTATTCAGTGCGTGGGATCCCGTGAACCTGAAAGGCTTTACTGCAGCAGGGTTTGCTGTACCCATACCATGCATTCCGCAATTGATCTCAAAAACGCCAATCCTGAAATGCCTGTTTATGTGCTGTACCGGGATATCAGGACATACGGAGCCAGAGAAGACCTCTACAGAGAAGCCAGGGAAAAGGGCGTGGTCTTTATCAGATACAATCTTGATAATAAGCCCCAGGTTTCCAAGGACGGCGACGATCTGGTGGTTAAGGTAAAAGACCATGTCCTGCAAAGGGATATGGAAATCAGGCCCGGATATCTGGTGCTGGCTTCAGCCATTCTGCCTCCGGACAGCCAGGAACTGGTCAGCCTGTACAAGTGCAGCATTAATACTGACGGCTTCCTGCAGGAAGCACACGCCAAGCTCAGACCTGTTGACCTGAGTGTGGACGGAATGTTTCTGGCCGGGCTTTGTCATTATCCCAAACCCATTGACGAAGCTGTTGCCCAGGCCCAGGCCGCGGTATCAAGGGCTTCCACCATCCTTTCCAAGGCGGTTATGCCTCTGGATTCCATCAAGTCATTTGTTACTGAAAATTGTGATGGATGCGCCATCTGCGTGGACACTTGCCCGTACGGTGCAATCAGTCTTACCGCGTATGAGGAAGAAGGTATGCAGCATAAGAGAATCGAGACCAGCAACGCCCTGTGTAAAGGCTGCGGGATATGTGAAGCCACTTGTCCCAAAAAAGGCGTGTTTGTCCATGGGTTTACCAACGAGCAGATCAGAGCCCAGATTTATGCGGCTCTGGAAAATGTATAATAATATAAGGAGAAATTTCGATGGCAGAAAAATATGAACCCGTCATTGTCGGATTTCTCTGTAATTGGTGCGCATACGCCGGAGCTGATCTGGCGGGTGTTTCACGTTTGCAATACCCCAGCAATATGCGCGCAATCAGAGTAATGTGTTCGGGAATGGTCCATCCTAATCTGGTGGTCGAGGCTTTGGAAAAAGGCGCCGACGGCGTCCTGGTCCTTGGCTGACACCTTGGTGAATGTCATTACCTGGATGGTAATCACAAAGCTGTTGCCAGGGCGCAGGCCGTACATATGGTATTGGAAGATTTGGGGATTGATCCCGAGAGATTCAGGCTTGACTGGGTATCCTCAGCTGAGGCCCCCAGATTTGCCAAGCTGGTGTCTGAATTTACCGAGAAAATCAGGTCTCTTGGGCCAAATCCTGTCAAAGCCCAGAAAGAGGCTGTTAACGCCTAATGGCAGCGGGGACCAAAAGTTCCCGTCCTTTATGGAGGTGCTTATATGACCAAGGTAACAGTAGCTGAAGAGTGGTTGAACGCCTGTTCCGGGTGTGAGATCGCAATTCTTAATGTTGGAGATGTCCTGGTTGACCTGTTGGTCAATAACCTGGACTTCGTTCATATACCGGTATTGATTGATAATAAATATTTCGGTCAGACCGGTGAGGAAAAGGAGCTGAGTATTCCCGAGGCAGTGGTGGGCATTGTTTCCGGCAGCGTGCGCAATGAAGAGCACAAGGAAGTTCTTCTGGAAATGCGTAAAAAATGCCAGATACTTATCGCCCTGGGAACATGCGCTACCAATGGCGGAATACCGGCATTGATCAACATGTACTCCAATGAAGAACTGAAACAGTTTTATTATAAAGATTCCCCTACGACAGACCCTGCAGACTATCCTACAGAGCATATTCCGCCTCTTCTGGAAAAATGTTCCGCTCTGGATGAGTTTGTCAAGGTTGATCTTTCTCTGCCGGGCTGCCCCCCGCATCCTGACTGGATAGCCGGAGCAATTCTGGCTCTTCTTGATGGAAAGACAGACTATAAGATGCCTGAAAGGTCCGTATGTGATGCCTGTCCCACCATCAGAGAAAGTAAAAAGGGAATGGAAGACATCAAGCGCTTGTATCACGCGACTGAATATGATCCTGAAAAGCCTCTGGACGAAATGCGCTGTCTTCTGGAACAGGGTCTGCTTTGTCTGGGACCGGTAACTCACGTTGGCTGTGGTGGAACCAAAGGAGCACCCCGGTGCATTTCCGCCAGAGTGCCTTGCCGGGGTTGTTACGGGCCGATCAGAAAGGGTGCCAAGCCTCTGGTTGATTATATGGGAGCCCTGGCTTCAGTGGGATATGACCCAAGCAAGATGCCTGATCGTCGCGGGTATCTGTCGCGTTTTTCCGGTGCTCACGGCGTACTTAAAAAGATTGGTTAGGAGGATAATATGGGAAAAACTCTGAATATAGCTCCCATAACCCGCATTGAGGGTCATGCCAGCGTGTCTATTCACCTGGACGACTCAGGAAATGTGTCTGATACTCAGCTGCATGTCCTTTCTCTGCGTGGTTTTGAGCAATTTGTTATAGGAAGGCCGGTGGAAGAGGTTCCAAGAATCGTGACCCGTATCTGCGGAATCTGTCCCTGGCAGCATCATCTGGCCTCCAACAAGGCAGCTGATGAATGTCTGGGTGTGGAACTTCCTCCTACCGGGAAGAAACTTCGGGAACTCTGCCAGATGATGGCTTATATCCCGGATAAGATTCTGCATTTTTACTTTCTTGCGGCGCCTGATTTTGTCCTTGGTCCGGACGCAGACTATTCAGTCCGCAATGTGGTCGGGATCGTCGGCGCCAACCCGGAACTGGCCAAAAAAGTCGTTCACATGCGCTACAAGGCTCAGATGATGCTTGAGAAATTCTCAGGCAAGGTAATTCATCCCATAGCCGGAGTTGTGGGCGGATTTTCCAAGCCTCTTCTGGAAGAAGAACGCAAGGAGATTCTGGCCGGCATTCAGGAACTTAAGGATTTCTGCGTGTTTACCATTAAATTTGCGCGTGAGGAAGTATTCCCCAAATACCTTGACGCCGTCAAGATTCTGGGCGTCTTCCCTTCAGGTTACCTGGGAACGGTAAGACCGTCCGACGGTGCCCTGGAATTATATGATGGCGAACTGAGACTTATGGATCAGAACGGCAAGTTTGATCAGTTTAAATACAGCGAATATACAGACTATATTGGTGAACATACTGAGCCATGGTCTTATCTGAAATTTCCCTATGCCAAGAAATGGGGACAACTTAAACTGGATGAAAACGATCCAGTAGGCGTTTACCGGTCCAACACCCTGGCCAGGATTAATGTGTGCGACAAGATGGCCACACCTCTGGCCCAGGAAGAACTGGACATTTTCCGCAAGGCTTTCGGGCGTCCTACCCATCTGACCCTACTTTATCACTGGGCCAGATTGATAGAACTTGTTCAGTGCTGCGAAAGAGCGGAAGAACTGCTCAACGATCCGGAAATTACGGGTCGCGAGCACAGGGCTACAAATATTGAGCCCAAGGCAGGAGAAGGAGTTGGATGTGTGGAGGCTCCCAGAGGTACCCTGATTCATCATTACAAGACCGATGATAATGGAATGGTGACCATGGCCAATCTCATTGTGGGAACAACTCACAATAACGCCCCCATGAACCTGTCCGTGAAGCAGGCTGCCAAAGCCCTGATCAAGGACGGAAACTATGACCAGGGAATCCTGAACCGGGTGGAGATGGCCATACGCGCCTACGACCCGTGAATGAGCTGTGCTACACACCGCCTGGATGGCGGCATTAATGTAGAACTGAGCATTTATAATTCCCAGGGTAAGGTTGTAGAAACCATGGGTAAATAGATTAGACAGAAATCAAGAAATGATTTAAAAGAGGCCGTCTTCACGTCAGTGGAGGCGGCCTCTTTTTATCTACATTACAAATTAATCAGGAGAAGATATGGACTGGTCCAGGATGTTTAATTCCAGGGTAGTGGTTTTTGGATGCGGGAATATTCTTTACGGGGACGACGGCTTTGGCCCTAAAGTAGTTGAAGCTCTGAATGCTGAAGATTCTCTTGGAGACGGCGTGGCCTGCCTGGACGCCGGCACGTCAGTGCGCCCACTGCTGTTTGATCTTATTCTTAGCGACAATCCGCCTGAGCGGGTGATCGTGGTAGATATAACCACTGACGAAGATATTGAGCCCGGCCAGGTTAAGGAGATAGATGTAAGCCAGGTGGATCCCAAGAAAATCGGAGATTTTTCCATGCACCAGTTTCCCACCACCAACCTTTTGAAGGAACTCCAGGACAGCACGGATATCAGGCTGAACATTCTGGTGGCCAGAGCAGTCAATGTTCCGGATAAAATGTATGAGGGGCTGACTCCGGAAATGGAGCATGGGGTAAGCCTTGCTGTCAGCAGAATTAAAGAAATTATAGGTCAATAATTTGTGATTTTTTACCAGTTCTTTTCGCGCGCAGAGCTTTACCCCAGATTCCACCAAAGTCCATGCTCGTATTTTCAGCTACTACAATAATTTTTAAAGTTTAAACGTATTGATGATAAATCAGCAGAATATAAGAAATTTCAGCATAATAGCGCATATTGATCACGGCAAGTCCACCCTGGCCGATCGTATCCTGGAGCTGACCGGCTTGCTTGGCGAACGAGACAGGAAGGACCAGTATCTGGACAGGCTCGAACTTGAGCGAGAGCGCGGCATAACCATTAAGGCCCAGTCCGTGCGTATCCCCTACAAAGCCAGAGACGGACAGGAATATGTCCTCAATCTTATCGATACCCCCGGACACGTGGATTTTTCCTATGAAGTTTCCAGAAGCCTGGCCGCGTGCGATGGCGCCCTTCTGGTGGTTGACGCTACCCAGGGAGTAGAAGCCCAGACCCTGGCCAATGTCTACATGGCCATGGATCATGACCTGGAAGTAATTCCGGTTCTTAACAAGATCGATCTACCCAGCAGTGATCCTATGAGAATTGCTCAGGAAATTGAGGAAATCATCGGGCTGGACTGCGCTGATGTCCTGCAGGTCAGTGCCAAAACCGGGCTTGGGGTTGAAGATGTTTTAGAAAGCATAATTAATCTTATTCCCCCGCCAAAAGGAGAATACAACGCTCCGCTAAAGGCCCTGATTTTTGATTCCTGGTATGACTCCTACCTGGGAGTGGTTGTCCTGTTCCGAGTTCTTGAAGGACAGATAAGAAGAAACCAGGAAATCATGATGTTTTCCAATAAGAAGAGGTTTGAAATTACCAAGCTTGGGGTGTTTTCACCTGACCCCAGAGAGATAGATCTGCTTGGCCCGGGTGAAGTTGGTTTTTTATGCGCGGGCGTCAAAGATCTTAAAGAAGCACGGGTTGGTGATACCATTACCTCCACAGACCGTCCTATTGAAAAGCCTTTTCCAGGATTTAAAAAAATCAAGCCCATGGTTTTCTGCGGTTTATATCCGGTTGAATCGGCGGAATATGATGGATTGAAAAGTGCCCTGGAAAAATTGCAGCTCAATGACGCGGCTCTGGATTACGAGCCGGAAACTTCCCAGGCCCTGGGTTTTGGATTCAGATGCGGCTTTCTGGGCCTTTTGCATATGGATGTTATTCAGGAAAGGCTGGAAAGAGAGTTTCAGGTCAATCTCATAGCAACCGCGCCTTCAGTAATCTACAAGGTTGTCAACCTGGAGGGCGAGGAATTTGAAATTGACAATCCATCCAAACTGCCGCCTGCTCAGGAGATAAACTGTATTAAAGAGCCTTTTCTGAAAATGGAGATACATGTCCCTAATGAGTATGTGGGAAATGTTCTGGGGCTTTGCGAGGAAAAAAGGGGCATTCAGAAGAATATGCATTATTTGTCCTCCACCCGGGTGATAATTACTTACGAACTTCCATTCGCAGAGGTGGTCTTTGATTTTTTTGATCGCCTGAAATCGGTTACCAGAGGATTTGCTTCCCTGGATTATGAAGTTCTTGATTACCGCGAATCAAGCCTGGTCAAGCTGGATATAATGATCAACACCGAGCCGGTGGATGCCATGGCTGTTATCGTGCATAAGGACAAAGCCTACCAGAAAGGCCGGGCTCTGGCTTTAAAGCTTAAACGGGCAATTCCGCGCCAGCTTTTTGAAGTCATAATCCAGGCGACTATCGGAAATAAAATTGTAGCCAAGGAAAGAACCGCTCCCTTGAGAAAAAATGTAACCGCTAAATGCTATGGCGGGGACATTACCAGAAAGCGTAAACTCCTGGAAAAGCAAAAAGAAGGCAAGCGCAGAATGAAAAGAATGGGCAGTGTGGAAATTCCGCAGGAAGCTTTTCTGGCGGCGCTGCAAACTGATGAGTAGGTCTTTGAAGATAAGTTCTAATGATCAGGCCTTTATGTATTTGATTGCCCCGGAATAATTACAAAAATAAGGACGGAAAAATATATGAATCCACGATGGCAGACCATGCTCAAGGAATACGCTGAAGCGCTGATTATTGCTCTGATTCTGGCCCTGTTTATT
>JAWOGL010000276.1:0-5440 GCA_046496945.1 Desulfonatronovibrio sp. | reverse complement strand
GGACTTGTGGGCAATGTCTGGAAAGAGTGGAAAACAGATATGGCCTTTGATTAACAGATTAAAAAGAAACAATCAGTCTGCATAAAAATACTTTCCCCTTTCTTCTATGTCCCCGAAAGAAGAAAGGGGAAAAATCTGGAGGATAAGGTGAAAAAGACTGCTTTATTCGTATTTAACGGTGATCCAATGTGCTTTGTTCATGTTCTGCTTAATGCTCTGGATATGTCGGATAATGGACAGCAAGCCGGTATTGTTATAGAAGGCACAGCAACCAAACTTATACCAGAGCTTGTTCAACCGGAAAATCCCCTGAATAAATTATGGGAAAAGGCCAGGTCCCGCGGAATCGTTCTGGGGGTATGCCGGGCTTGTTCAAGTAAAATGGGGACAATAAAGGACGCGCAAAAACAGGATCTTATTCTGCTTGATGATATGTCCGGACATCCCGGCATGACCGGCTATATGAAACAGGGTTATGAGGTTATTGTTTTTTGATTGCAGGCTGCTTTCACTCAACACCCAGCCATCCAAATTTTAAATAAGGTCAGGACAGTGCGCATAGCTGTTTTTTCAGATATACACGGAAATATTGAGGCTTTCCGCCAGGTGTTGAAGGATATTGATTCCAGGAATGTCCAGGCCTGCTATTTTCTGGGAGACGCCATCAGCTATGGTCCGGAACCTGAACTCTGCGTACGTCTTTTACATGACAAAGATATCCCCTGTGTTCTGGGCAATCATGAACTGGCCCTGATTCAGCCCGGAGTGAAAAATTATTTTAATGATCCCACCCGCGAACACTTTGATCACGCTGTCAAACTTCTGTCTAAGTACTCTTCTGAATATATTTCCACCTGGCCAAGGGTTCGCAAAGAACACGACATGCTTTTGGTACATGGGTGTCCGCCCGATTCTGTGACCAGATACCTTTTTGATACAGACGAAAAAAAACTTCTGCGAATAATGGCTGATGTGAAGCAGAGCATGGTCTTTGTGGGTCATACTCATGAACTGGAAATGATCTCCTGCACTCCCTCTGAAATTATGCGCAAAAGAATTTCCCCCGGGCCTCATGAACTCAAGGAGGAAAAAACACTTGTAAATGTCGGCAGTGTAGGCCAGCCCCGTGATGGAGACAACAGAGCCAAATACGTTATCTGGGATCAGTCAGAACAGACTATTGAAGTCTTTTTTGTTGAATATGATATTGAAAAGACAATTCAGGGCATTTATGACCGGGGTTTCCCGGAGTATTTTGCCCTGCGTTTGAGGTAGGCAAGTGCGCTGTATTGGAAAATACCGGCTGCTCAGCCTGCTGGGCCGCGGCGGAATGGGCAGTGTATATAAGGTTCTGGACCCGGACTCTAATCAACTGAGGGCCCTGAAGATTATGCGTCCCAGTGAAATAATGCTGGACATTCTTGGCTATGAAGAGATTAAAACAAGATTTTTTAAAGAAGCCGGCATTATGGAAAAGCTTCGAAACCGGCACGTGGCCAGGATCTTTGAGGTGGGGGAGCATGGAGATCTGCCTTTTATGGTTCAGGAATATTTATGCCTGAACCTGGGGATTCTCATCGGCGAACAAACATTGGTGGAAAAGCCAACCCGGCCGTTGTCGCCATTAAAGGCTCTGGATATTATTTTTCAGGTATTGGACGCTTTATCCGGTTTTCATCAGTCCGGCCTGATTTACAGGGATATCAAACCCGAGAACATAATGCTTACCCGCACTGGACAGGTTAAAATAATAGATTTCGGATTATCACGGTTCAAGCATGATAATGAACAAACCCCGGAAGGAATGATTGTGGGCTCTCCTTATTACGCCGCGCCAGAACAGATTGATAATCCTGAAAAGGCGGACCCGCGCGCTGATATTTATTCAGTGGGAGTTATTCTGCAAAGAATGGTAACCGGATATCTGCCCGGCACCGGTGAAGTGGACTTTGCCGGGCATTCTCTTCTTGGTGAAGACTGGAAGAACCTGCTGGAACAGGCTCTGGATCAGGATTCTGCAAACCGTTTTCCTGATGCCTCAGCCATGCAAAACAAGCTGCAAGATCTTCAGGCAGACTGGATAAGACGGCAGGAACAGGTATGCGCCCTGGCTGGTGACAGGCATGAAGGTGTCCTTAAAAGTGGTTCAGACGTTCGAAGCCGTCCTGTTCGTACGGGAAAAAGTAATGTTGTTCCTTTCCAGAACATGAACAGCTTAATGCAGCCTGTAAAATACACTGAAAACAAATTTGAAATAACTGACCAGGAAATTCTGGATCATGCTACCGGTCTGATCTGGGCTGGGAGTGTTTCCGGCAGAAAACTGAACTTTGACCAGGCATTTAAATACATTCAGACATTAAACCAGCAGGATTCCGCCTCTGGAAATAGATTTCCCTGGCGGGTGCCTACTATGGAAGAGCTTATGACTCTGCTTGAACCAAGACAGAATCTTGAAGATTTTTGCGCCCCTGATCTATGGAATCTTCAGGAGATTTCCTGGCTTTGGAGTGCTGATTCTCAAAGCAGAACCAGGGCCTGGATACTGGATATGAATCAGGGCGCAGCGCTGGACCAGGACCGGGTCTGCAGATTTCATGTTTTGCCTGTCAGACAGGGCGCATAAATGCTTATTTACCCCTACTGTTCACCCCATATTCCCGATCAACAACGTAACTGGTTGTTGAAAATCTCCCAATTGCTCTGTTAATCCAGGGCCGGCCCGTGGCTGTGGTAAACAGTTGCTTTCTGTTTTCACCATTCCAATTCTTTGATTGAACCCTTTTCCAAGTCCTGTTATATTGTAACTATTCAGCAAGATCGAATAAGAAGACCTGGACCCCGGATCCGTCATCCCGGACTCGATCCGGGACCGGGGTGACGGTTAAAGCAGGCAGTTGCCTTTTTCCGTCATTCCGGCGAAAGCCGGAATCCAGTGTGGTTAAATGGACATATGCCGTATGTGGTAAATAGTTACGTTATATTTACAAAAAAACATTTATCAGGAGAACAGGCAGTGCATGATTATCAGCAGATTTTAACGGAACTGCAGCGGCGGGTGGCTGAAAAATATCTTGAAGATTCCAGTATTCTTAACGTAGCAGGTTTATCCTCTGCCTGTAAAATCGATCCACTTTACTACCTTGTTCTGCAGCCGTCCTTTTTTACTTCCCTGGCAAAATGGAGTGGATTCAGTCCCGGGCTTATCCAGGAAACCCTGGTGCGTACAGGTAATCTTATCCGCCTTGCCGGTCAGGATACTCCGTTTGTTAACCTCAATGTTAAATGGGATGAGGTTCCCAGTCCAGTCCGGGTCAAGGCCGGGTTTGTCCTGTCTGATTTTATTGATAAGGGGCTGAAAATTTATGCCAGGGCAGGCAACCCTCCGCCGGTATCAGATTTAGTGATCCAAAAGCACGAACGAGGGCTTCTTGATGATATGTTTCAGGGCAAAACCCCTCTTAACAATCTGGCTTTTGGATAGGTTTCACCCGGAAACGGTTTCTTCACTGGGGGTTTATGAGAGTATTTATTGGAATACCGTTGCCTGATCAGTATCAGGAAATGCTGGGCTCCATAAAAAAGGAGTGGGACGGAAGGTTTAAATCAAAGCTGATCTGGACAAAGCCGGGAAACTGGCATTTAACTGTTAAATTTCTAGGGGAAGTGGAACAAACCAGATTGCCGGTACTTGCTGAATTCATGCAGGAAATGACTTTCGATAACTTTACCTTAAAAGGGTCAGGAGGAGGATTCTTTGGCTTAAAAGGCATGTACAGGGTGGCATGGCTGGGACTCGGGCAGGATGTTCATGCATTGATCAGCTTGGCAGACCGCATTGATGAGGATCTGTCAGTTCTTGGTTTTGAAAAGAATGTAAGGCCTTTTAAGGGACATCTTACCCTTGCCCGGATCAAGAATTTTCATAAAAACGATCCATGGAATGAGTTGACAGATTATGTAAGCAATCTGGCGTGGCCAGCTTTCAAAGTTGACCAGGTAAATCTCTGGCAAAGCTTTTTAAGTCAGACCGGCCCCAGATATGAGATTTTAAGCAGGGCTGTGCCGGTTTGATGAGCATGTACTGTTTCTGAATGCAAGCCGGATTTTAGCCTTGATCACGCGATATAGTCTCCGCGGTTAAACTTGATCATTTCAGTAGTACTCATTACCTCAAGTTCCTGAATTATGGATTTTACTTCCGGACGTTGATGATCAAAGGACGATGATTTTTTCATGTCCTTAATTCCCTGAGTAATATCTTGCAGTTCCTGGTAGACTTTTTTCAGACTGGAATCCCGGGAATCCATATCAGCGGCATAATTTTCCCACATGTTCATAAGGCTGTCCATCTGGTTCATAAATGACGGTTCCTGTTTTTGTGAGGTTATTAATGAACTGCCCAGAAGCTGGCTCTGCTGCATAATATCCAGTCTGGCAGCGGATGATGATCCTGTTCCGGTGCCTGACTGCT
The DNA here is from genome assembly GCA_046496945.1 of Desulfonatronovibrio sp. Lineage (GTDB taxonomy): Bacteria > Desulfobacterota > Desulfovibrionia > Desulfovibrionales > Desulfonatronovibrionaceae > Desulfonatronovibrio. The sequence continues at coordinate 966 of JAWOGL010000276.1, read as the reverse complement.
CCCTGGAGATTTCCTGTTCCAGCATTTTTCCAAATTCATTTGAATTTCTGTTTTTCTGAACATTCCCGTTTTCCCGGGCTATTTGATGAATTTGTTCCGGATTAATTTTCATAGTCTCTCCTTAACGGAAAAATTTTCCTGTGAATATGAACTTTGGTAAGTAATGAGCAACTTTCCTGCCAAAGTAAATTGAATTGATTTTTTGGATTATTTAGTAGATGTACCTGACCAGGCAGGCATACTATTTTATCGGCCTTTGAATAAAAATATTAATATGAATAATAAGATTAATCAAGCAGTCCGGGTGATCAAAGAAGGCAAGGTGATCATATACCCCACAGAAACCTTTTTTGCCCTGGGCGGTCTGGGCACAGATGCCGGAGTACTGGAAAAAATCAGAACAATCAAAGGCCGTCCGGAGCATAAGCCTTTGCCCCTGGTCGCGGGATCTGTCTCTCAATGTATGGAAGTTGCGGATATCGATGATTTATCCGGAAAACTGGCTGAAGACTTCTGGCCCGGTCCATTATCCATTCTGGTCAGAGCTGGAAACCGCATACCTTACGGGGTCAAGGACTCTGACCAGATGGTGTCCATCAGGGTTACTCCGCACCAGGACGCGGCAGATCTCTGCCTCAGGGCAGGTTTTCCGCTCATTGCAACCAGCGCCAACTTCAGTGGAAAACCTTCATGCGCAAAACTCCGGGAGCTGGACAGGCATCTGAGGGCAAAAGTGGACTTTGTACTGGATTCTCATCAGGCCCCGGCCGGGGACCTGCCGTCTACTCTGGTAAAAGTTTGCGGATCTAAAGAACTGATGATCATCAGACCCGGCAAGATATCCGCTGCGCAGATTATGAATAAAGATACAGGAGCATAACCCTGAGGGCATGCCAGGATCTTGCCGTTGCTTAAAGTGTCAAAATCTGCAAGTCCGATGGCGGATTTGCCAGTTCCCATGGCAGG
>JAWOGL010000236.1:0-8084 GCA_046496945.1 Desulfonatronovibrio sp. | reverse complement strand
GGGCTGATTTTTCTTCTTGGAAGGTCGAGGCATGGTTAAATCCGAAAAGTGTTAAAATACTCTAAAAGAAAAACCAGGCATGAAGTCTAATTTATAAATATCAGAGTAAAGGAATCTGTTTATAATAACAACTCTTTTTTCGTTGGGCTGAAACCATCCTCTTAAGAGCAGAGCATAAGTGCAAATGAAGCCTGCGTGCATGTTCTGAGAGAAGTTTAAGCCTGCCTGAATTATCAACCATTTTGCAGTCAGTCTTTAAAATAATTGAGATGAACCAAGCCATGCTCATAGCAAAGCTCCTGTGCTAACCCTTCACATTACTGGCAGCCACAAAGTAATAAAGATTCTGATTGCTAAGTGTTTAAAAGCGCTTAGAGACGCTCTGTGGACCTTAAAACTGGAAATGGGATGGTTTTGTGGCGGTATAGAAAAAACCTATGGATGACGATTTGGAGACTGTCTGTTATCAAAGACAGCATGGAGGACAATAACGGATTCTTCTATAGTGTAAAAAATGGAGAAGGGAAATTTGCGTACCAAGGCACGTCTGAAGTTTTCGTGATGGATAGGATAAACTTTGGGCAGATCCTTAATTTTTCGGATCCTTTCTTCGATACAGTCAAGAAAATCCAGCCCCAATCCTGGGAATTGGTTCTCGTACCATTCAAATGCTATTTCCACGTCAAGCAAAGCCCTGTTTGTATAACGAATTTTCACTTAACCTTATTCCGCAGTCTCTGGTGGACATCGGTCCAGTCGTGAAGGCTCAGCATACCATTTTTATACTCCTCGTGCCTGGCTTTAAGCTCATTCTTCTGCCAGTCAGGAAAGGGAACCTGAGCCCTGTCCAGGGCGATAGAATCCCATATCTCTTGAACCAGGCTCAATCTCTGGGCCGGTTTCATCTTTTTTATTTCCTGGGCTATCTGTATCTGTTGCATGGCTTTTCCTTTATTGTTTAAGAAAATATAAATGCTGCTGCCCTGGTTAGCAAGTCTAAATAAACAGCCTGCTCAGGGTTAGATTATTTACCGATCATCTTCATGACATTCCTTGCACACAGAGCGAACAGAGGCCGAAGGAGTCGTGTTGCTAAAGACGGAGACGCCATTCCCGCTGCCGAAACCCATTATATGGGTACCTGTTCCCCAGTGCGGACAGTCAAAATATCTCGTACCTGCATGAGGCAATTGTTTCTTGCCATCGCGCATGCATCAAGACAATCCGTCATTCCTGGAGGGCACAGGACCTCGGACTGGTCCCTGTTCGAGTTGCAGTTAGCCAGGATGCCGCTGAAGACCTGGTTGCAGCAGTTGTTACAGACGATCAGGTCAGGACAGCCGTGGATGCAGTCAATGTATGTTCCAGAGGCGGCATAAAGGTTGGGAGTTGCCATGAACAACAGGGCCAGGATCAGAAAGACAGTCAGAGTAAGTCTTTTCATTTTTAAATTCCTTAAAAGCACTGTGAAAAAATTGTTCGCCGATGCCGGGCAACCCGTTGCACAAGGCATTCAAGAGGCGGTCACTTGGCCTGATTGCCCGTGACCACGCCGATCCTGGCCCGTACCGGGATGTTCTCCGAGTGCAGTCCCGGTGTCTGGCCGTGCAGATCAAATTCCAGGTTCACTTCCGGCCGGAAAATCAGGCAATGGGTGGAGCCTCCGAAGTGGAACATCCCGAGCTGGTCTCCCTTTTGGACGTGCTGGCCTTCGTACACCGTGATCTCGTTGGACGAGACCTCGGCCATGCCCACGAACAGCAGAGCCATCAGGCCGATGTCCGGATTGTCCGCTTCGATGAAGATCAATGCCCTGGACGCCAGCTGGGTGATGTATCCCTGGGATTCATTGGGACCGGCCGGGTCAAAGCCTTCGGCAAGCGATTCGGCGTAATAGGAACCGTTGATCAGCCTGGTCTTGACGATTCTGCCGCTGACCGGGCTGTGCCAGCGGTGATAACTGAGGGCGCTCAGAAAGGCCTGGTAGATGGTTCCGCCCTCGAACCGGTCCACCAAAGGATCTCCGTCCATCATGTGAAAAAGCGAGTAAGGCTGGGCCTTGATCCAGAACTGGTCGCGAAGCTGGACATCTTTGGCGATCCGGTACGGAGCCGATTCGCAGGCGTTGGCGATCACCGCGTAGTTGTCGGGCTCGGCTACGGGACGGCGGCCGTCGCGGAAGGTCCGGGTAAAGAAGTCATCCCAGGACGCGAAGCCATAATAGGGCTGATCCGGGTCGCAATTGAAATCTTCCACAAAGGTCGGCATGGCTTGCCGGGCATCCCGGCCGAACCAGCCATTTTCCGGATCATCGGTGAGCACATGGCGCGAATCCGGGGAGTCAAGGAACACGGCCCATTGATTCAGGATCTTCTTCAACTGGCGGTTCACTTTTTCGTTCAGGAAGGCCGAAGTGCCGGCAGGGGTGGCCATGGGCCAGTTCAGGATGGCGTTGATGGGAAAGCCCACCAGCCCTGTTTTGTTGAATTCCGGGGCCTGGGTCAGAATATGGTTCATCAGGAACAGCATGTGCCGGTAATCCCTGATTTGCGGCTTGCCAGTCGGGTCGCTCAGAAACGGCGGCTTTTGCGGGACCTGCTCAAACATCCGGGTGAAGAGCATGAACAGTTCAGGATCGGCTTCAATTATTTCCTTGAATTCCTGGATAACGGGCAGCAGGGGAGCATTTTCAGCCAGGGAACCGGTTTCCCGGATCAGCTTGGTCTGCCAACCCTCCAGGACCTGCTGATCCGATGGCAGCCATTGGCCGACCTTGTAGGGGAGAGGTTTCTCATCCGTCCCGGCCTGGGCGTGCGGCATTCCGAAGCAGAGTTGAAGAACGGCCCCAATGGCCAGGGCGCCTGCCAGAAACCTTTTTGTCCGTCGCATGAGATGCTCCATAAGATGCTCCCTGATAAAATTGGTGAGGTTGATGGTGATTCGGTAATCCATGTGTCACTGCTTTGCGGATGACTGTGGCGATCAGGTCAGGCATTGAATAGAACGTGTCCTGCCATTGGTTATCAGCTGTTTTTCGCTCGGTAATGTCGGTCGCAAAGCCCTGATAATGCGAAATACTTCCGTCTTCAGCATAGACGGTTCTGATGCTCCCCGATGCCCAGAAACAGGAGCCGTCCCTGCGAAGATGTTCGCATTCGTAGTTTTTGACTATTCCTTCAGTCGCCAACAAGCTGGTGACGGCAGGAGGATCTTTGGGATCAGCGAACAATTCAGCGCCAACGTCCCGGACCGAGGCAAGCAGATCCTGCGGCGCGGCATATCCATACATATCTGCCGGGGCCTGATTGGCATAGATTAAACTGCCTTCCGGAGTGGAGGTGAAAACGCCTGCGGGGGCGTTCATCAGGATGTCATGAGGATCAGAAATGACGGGTCGGGCAGGCTCATCTTTAATCTTGGTTGATCTGGGCATGGTCAACTCCACAAAAGAATATAGCTGTTGCCTCATCAAGGACTTGAACCTTCACTTGAGTTTTTCCCTCACTGCTTTCTTATTCTAGATTGCTTTCAAAGTGATCTTAATCAGCGTAAATCAGTGAGATCAGCGGCTGAAAATCTTCTTTCTTCTTGCATCTGATAAGATTCAAATACAAAGAATATCAGCCGCTGATTGCGCAGGTTTTCGCAGATAAGAAAAGCGTTTCCAAAGAGTTGATAATAGAGAACATAAAGACCATCTTGATTGCAAATTGGAATTACTTCTATTTTTTCTTTGCCACAGCCTTTTCCATAACATCCAAGGCATCCTGTATTTCCTTGTGATCCTGTAATTTCTGTGCCGTTATTTCCAGACATAAACCAGTCAACAGATTATTGGTCGAATCCTTCTGAGGAGGCAGCAAAGTCAGCGGCCTTTTGCAGTCAGTCTTTAGAATAATTGAACTGGCCTAAGTCATAGCCATAATAATATGTTGTATAATGCCGGCATAAGGATGGCTTTTTGAGGTCGCCTTGATGCCGTGGTTGGGTTTTCCAAATTTTATTCCTTATCATCCACTTCTCTTGGCTCGGTAATCAGCTTTATACCTTGAAGAACTTCTTGAAACCGCCCGAATTTTAAGGATCCGATTTTTTCTGATAGATCACTTTTATTTACTGTGAAGATTTGAGAAATATTGACCACACTTTTTTTGGGTAAATTTGCTTCACCCTTTTTCAGCAAGACATTCCCAGGTGCAGCTGCCATTTTAAGATTGGACGTTAAAGGACAAACAATAACGGTATTGATACGGCTACGATTGAAAAGATTGTTCTGAATAATGACATGAGGATGCCGGTATCCTGGCTCGGATCCGGAAGGCTCCGTAAGATCTATCCAGAATATGTCGCCTTGATTAATTACCATTGATCTTGAACCATATTACGATGCCTGGAACGCATCGCTGCTTTAAGGGATGCTTCTTTTTCGTCTGTGACATCGCTATATGCGGAGTTGATAGCATCCAGCAGATCTTTGTTTTTATGACGTTGAATAAACTCTTTTGCCGCCAGCGAAAAAATACGACTCCGAGACGTGTCCATTTCATCGGCTAAGCTGTTGATTTGCTCAAACAATGGTTTTTCGATTGATATTGCGGTTTTAATACTCCTCATTGACTACACCTCCTAATAAAAAATAGTATAACCTTTGGTATGACTTATGTCAATAAGTGCTATATTATTCTCTCATGTCAGTCTGGGATAAAGATTTGTTCTCTATAGCTATAGCGGTGAAAAAGATTTACCAGGGGTCAAAACTACGTGCATGGTCTGAAAAAAGTTTAAGCCTTTTGCTGTCAGTCTTGAAAATAATCGAAAAGGATAACTCATGAGCCATAGCCAGAGTTCATCCCTTATCCGGTATTTTTCTTGAGCACTTTCTCCAGATCCTTCACCTCAACGGGCTTGGCAAGATAGTCGTTCATGCCCGCTTCCAGAAACTTTTCCCTGTCACCCTGCATTGCATAGGCAGTCAGAGCGATTATGGGGATGTCCTTTTTGATTCCCGGATCAGCTGATGAACGAATAATCCTTGTTGCCTCCACTCCATCCATCACCGGCATCTGTATGTCCATGAGGATGCAGTCAAAATCTTTTTGCTTGAGCAGATCCAGGACCTGCCGGCCATCTTCCGCAATAATAACGGTATGTCCCATCTTTTCCAGAAGCTTCTGAGCGGGATACGCGTTGCTTTGATCATCTTCGGCCAGAAGAATGTTCAAGCCTCTGGAAGATTCCCGCAATTGCCCGGGCTGATGGTGCTTTCCGTGGGATGTCTCCTCAGACAGCTTGAAAGGAAGGCTCAAATAGACCGTTGTCCCTTCACCCTCCGTACTTTCAATACCTATATTGCCTCCCATGAGATCCACAAGACGGCGAACAATGGCCAGACCCAAACCGGCCCCCTGATATTTCCGGGTATGTGATCCGTCCACCTGAACAAAAGGCTGAAACAGAGTTTCCAGTTTATCTTCAGGAATCCCTGTGCCGGTATCGGTTACGGTAAAGAGCAGGCGGATATGCTCATCCCTGGCTGGAGGCAAAGACATAATATTCAGGCTGACTCTTCCCTTATCCGTGTACTTGAGGGCATTGCCCACCAGATTGAAAAGTATCTGACGTGTTCTGGCGGAATCACCGATAATTTCATCAGGCAAGGCTGAATCTCTGATGCACTCCAGGGCTACTTCCTTGTCTCTGGCTGTGACCTGGAACAGGTCAGTCACGGAATCAGCAATTTCCCTGGTGCTGAATTTTTCTTCATGGATGGTCATCTTGCCTGCCTCCACTCTGGACAGGTCCAGAATATCAGACAAAAGCCTGGTCAGGCGTCTGGCTGAGGTCAGGGTCAGGCCGACCATATGTTTCTGCTCAGCATCAAGTTCAGTGGTTTTTTCCAGGAGCTGCATCATGCCCATGATCCCGTTGATGGGTGTTCTTATCTCGTGACTCATATTGGCCAGAAACTCACTTTTGGCCTGGTTGGCTGTCTCAGCAACCTGTGCAGCCTTTTTGTAATTCTGTTCACTTTTTTTAAGTTGTTCTAATACCCTGGAATTTCTAAGTGCTATAGCTGCCAAGTCACCAAAAGCTTTTGCTATGGGAACATCTTCATCAGTGAAGCCTCCCGCTTTATTGGCCAGCCCCATAATACCATGAGTCTGACCATCAAAAACCAAAGGGGCAAAAAGCACATTATCCAGTCTGACATGCCCCTTTGGCATAAATTTCATCCACTCACTATTCATAAAATCGTTGTCATAAACCACACTATTGTTTTTATATGCTTCAGCCCTCAGCCCCCTAACGGGCATTGGAAGTTCGGGATTTACTGAGCATGGCCTGCCCCCTGCTTCAAGAAAAAGAAGCTCATTTTCCTGGCCATCTGAAGAAAGTAACGCCACATATCCTGAAGTAGAACCAATAAGGTTTGAAATGCTGTCAAAAATATGTCTTGCGGTTGCAGCAAAATCATCACGCGTCAAAACTGCTCTTGCCGCGTCAAACAAGGTTTTTAGTTGATGAGCTGATTTTTGTGAGTCTTCAAGCGCTTGGCGCAACGCCTCGTCATTATCTTTTTGTTCGGTGATATCCCTGAACTCAACCACCCTGACATCTTTCCCTTTGTACGGAATGTTCCTGGCTTCCAGGCGAAGGGGGTATTCTTCTCCATTCTTACGCTCCCCAAATGCTTCATAAGGCTTTTCATAACCGGCGAGGATATTGTTCATTACCATTTCACGAGACTGTTCAGCAATCAGGAGCAGCCCGTCCATCCCGATAAGTTCCTGGTATTCGTATCCGGTAATATCTGAAAGACCCTGGTTGCATTCCAGAATAACGCCCTTGTCATGGATAGTGATTCCGCCAAATGAAGCGTTGTGCAGGGCCTTGAAACGGGCTTCGCTTTCCATGAGCTCCAATTCGGCCCGTTTCTGGTCGGTGACGTCAGCAAAAATGCAGGCAAACTGACCGGATGCCGGGCTGAATGCCGTAACCAGGAAATATTTTTGCACCGCGGCTGAGAAATTGTCGAAAACTACCGGCTCTCCTGTCATAGCCACTTGTCCGTAAGTTTTAATCCAGTGACTTTCAGTTTCAGGCAGGACCTCCAGAACGGTCCTGCCGACAATGGCATCGCCTTTAAGTCCGGTAGCTTTTTCAAAAGCAGGATTCACAGCCAGGAATCGATAGTCCACCGGCTCGCCCGATTCATTGCAGATGATTTCATGCAGAGCAAAGCCGTCCAGCATTTCACGAAACAGCATCTGATACTGTTCCTCCGCCTGCTTGCGCTGGGAAATATCCGTAAGAATACCTGTAACGCCGACAGCAGTCCCATCCTTAATTATCGGACGACTTGAAGTTCGCACCCACAAGGTTTGATCTGGTTTCAGACAGATTCTGAATTCACTGGGCTGTATTCTGCCGTGCAGAACATTATCCCAAGCCTGTTCAATTAAGGGGATATCCCTGGGATCAATAAGTTCCATAAAATTACGGCCCAGAAGTTCTGTGGCCTGCTCCCCGAAAATATTATCTGCCGAAGGGCTGAGGTAGGTGATCCGGCCCTGTATATCTATGGAAAAAATGACATCGTTGATGTTCTCCACAAGGTCCTGATATTTCTTCTGGGCCATTTTGCGGGCGGTAATATCTGTAGTGAACCCCTGACAGGCCACAACCCGACCATTTTCATCCTTTAGAGACCGGCTGTTCATGGACACCCAGAAAATCGTCCCATCCTTTCGAAGCCGACGGGATTCATGATTAATCACCTCGCCCTGTTCCTTTATCAAACGAATGAATTCTTTATGGTCTTCAGGGCTTGCGTACACCTGGGTTGCAATGTCTGTGACAGACTTTATCAGTTCTTCAGGTGAATCATAACCGTACATCCGGGCCAGGGCAGAATTGGCTGATATGTAACGGCCATCAAGTGTGGACGTAAAGATGCCTATTGGGGCATTCATCAGGATGTCTTGAGGATTCTGGAAAGCTGGTTGTTCAGCTGAGTTTTCGTTTATTTTTAGAGGAACATTTTTTGGCATTGAGTCACCCTGGTTTAAGAGCGTGTTGAAAAG
>JAWOGL010000170.1:0-16130 GCA_046496945.1 Desulfonatronovibrio sp. | reverse complement strand
GTTGGTAAAGATGACCCTGCGGGCGTTCAGACTTTTCAGAGCTGCACGCAATTTTTGATTCGGTTTCAGAATTCCGTTCAGATCAACATCGTGGACAAATTCGAGAAAATCTTCAGGGTCAACCTCATGGTGAAGTATAAGTCCGTTAAGGGTTACTCCGTGTATTTTCCAGTAATGTCTGCGTAAAGCGTCTACTTCCGGCTCGGGAATACCCACTCTTTCGGTCATGTACCTGTTGATTCTCTTGTCAATGAGCCCAAAGACGTTCAATGCTTTTGGATAAAGAGTATTGTCCAGGTCAAATATGAATGTTTTCATTATATTATCTTGAGATTACACATGGAGTTCTTGTTTTTATCTGTTTTCAAAGGTTTACTTGATTCTACTGAAGCTGTATGAAAATGTCCATTATTCAGTTGCCGGTGAATGGGGTTTGTTTCAGCTATAGTCAATGGAGCTGTAGCTGGTTGCCGCCCGGCTTTTCTTTGTGAATGAAAATTAAAGGACGATCCTTAAAGCTTAAAATTAATTGTATGAAATTTTATTACATCCTACTGGCATTGGCTGCGGGCGTGATGATGCCTGTTCAGGCCGGAGTGAATTCCATTCTGGGAAGTCATCTTAAAACTCCCTTTCTGGCCGCTTTTATTTCTTTCAGCGTGGGGACCCTTGCCCTGGCTATTCTGTGCTTTTTATTGCGCGTTCCCCTGCCCGGGTACGCTCTTGTGTCCAGGCTGCCTCTCTGGCTGTGGAGCGGTGGATTGCTGGGGGCCTTTTTTGTTACCTCTACCATTATCCTGGCACCCAAACTCGGTGCCGTGGCCTTGCTGGGTACTTTAATAGCCGCTCAGATGGCCGCATCCCTGGTTCTGGATCATTTTGGCTTAATCGGTTATCCTGTGCAGCCAATAAATATATGGCGCGTTTTAGGAGTTGCTTTTCTGATTGTGGGAGTGGTCCTGGTTCAGAAATACTAAAACCGGCTTATGGATAAAAGCAACCTTGTTTCCAGACAGATCCGCAATGGGATTTTGTGGCGGCGGCAGCGGTTAATCAGATTTTTTATCCTGAAATTAACGCCCGGAAAACGGAGGATATATATCATGAATATCAAAGACAGCATCATTCATCTGGCCCGGGAGACAAAACAGGCTGCAAAGATTCTGGCTAAAGCTGATGCTTCTGTGAAAGACAAGGCCCTGAAGACCCTGGCTGCTTTGTTAAGGTCCAGTGAAAATGAGATTGTGCAAGCCAACAGCCAGGATCTGAAAGAAGCCGTCCATAAGAACCTGGACAAGGCCAGGATTGAACGGTTGAAAATTGTCCCTGAAACTGTTGAGTCAATGGCCAGGGCCTGTGAAGAAGTGGCTGCCATGGCTGATCCGGTGGGAGCTATTGAAGGCATGCAAAAAAGGCCTTCCGGGATAATGGTCGGACGGATGAGGGTGCCCCTGGGGGTCATTGCCATAATTTATGAATCAAGGCCCAATGTAACCATTGATTCAGCCATACTCTGCCTTAAGGCCGGAAATGCAGTCATTCTGCGCGGTGGTTCTGAAGCCTTTAATTCAAACAGGTGTCTGGCTGAACTTATATCCAGGGCCCTGAAAGAATCAGGTCTTCCTGAAAAAGGGGTATCAGTACTGCCGACAGCAGACCGGGAAGCTGTCAAAGTAATGCTGGGTCTTGATGAGTATATTGATGTGGTTATTCCCCGGGGAGGAGAAGGTCTGATCCGGGCGGTGGTAGATGAAGCCAAAATGCCTGTTTTGAAGCATTATAAAGGAGTCTGCCATATTTATGTCCATAAAGACGCGGACTTTAATCAGGCCCTGGAAATCGTTAATAACGCCAAGGTCCAGAGGCCCGGGGTATGCAACGCTTTGGAATGTCTTCTGGTTCACAAGGAAGCAGCTCCTGTCTTTTTGCCCATGATGGCTCAGAAACTCGGGCAGGCCGGAGTCAGATTCAGAGCATGCAGAGATTCCCTGCATCTGCTCGGCGAAAACGCCTCACCTGCCACTGAACAGGATTGGGGCTTTGAATATCTGTCCCTTACCCTGGCAGTAAAGGTTGTGGACTCCCAGTCTCAGGCTCAGGATCATATTAGCAGGTATGGTTCCAATCATTCCGAAGCGATTCTGACTGGTGATTATTTAAGGGCCATGCGTTTTATCCGTGAGGTTGACGCCTCCGCGGTCCTGGTGAATGCTTCCACCAGGTTTAATGACGGCGGAGAGTTCGGCCTGGGCGCGGAAATAGGTATTTCCACTTCCAAACTGCATGCATACGGTCCAATGGGTGTCAAGGAATTAACCAGCGCTAAATTTGTCGTGCTGGGTGAGGGACAGGTCAGAGAGTGATGAGCATGCGCCGGGAACAAGAGTGTATTTTCGGGTGTCCTGATCCGGTACAGAGCAAGGCAGGATCTGTTCATGGACAATGATCTCCAGGAAATAGAGAACCGGATAAATACGCTCAGGCAGGTTATTGAGCGTCATAATCATCTTTATTATGTTCTGGATGATCCGGAGATCAGGGATGAAGAGTATGACCGGCTTTTTAAAGAGCTGGTTTATCTGGAGAAAAAATATCCCGGATTTGATCATCCTGCCTCTCCCACCCGGAAAGTCGGCGGGAAACCGGCCCCGGCCTTTGTTTCCAGAAAGCATTCCCTGCCCATGTACAGCCTGGATAATTGTTTTTCCCTGGAAGAAGTAAGCTTGTTCATAACCAGGATCAGAAGGCTGGCAGGGCGTGATGATTTTGATTTCTGGGTTGAGCCCAAGCTGGACGGTCTGGCAGTGGAGGTAATTTACGAATCAGGATATTTTTCCGGCGCATGCACCAGAGGAGATGGAATTACCGGAGAAGACGTAACCGGCAATGTAAGAACCATAAGAAATCTGCCCCTCAGGCTCCTGGATAAACAGAACGCTCCTGAGTACCTTGAAGTTCGCGGAGAGGTTGTAATTCCCCGCCAGGATTTTCAAAGACTCAACGCGCTTAAGATTGAAAAGGGGGAAAAAGTATTTGCCAACCCCAGAAACGCTGCAGCGGGTTCGGTGCGCCAGCTTGATTCAAGAATAACCGCAACCAGACCCCTTTATTTTTTTGCTTATGGAGTTGGGCTGGTTCGTTTCAGAACTGAAGATCAATGGACCGCTCAAAGCGAGGCTGCGGGCGGGCTGAACGCGTCCGGGATCGTCACTGTTCCCGGCGGAAAAATATGTAAAAATATTCACGAAATTGAAGAGTATTATCAGAAACTGGCTGCGGGCAGACATGATGCCCCGTTTGATATTGACGGACTGGTAATCAAGGTAAATGATACCGCCTTGCAGAACCATCTGGGTTTTACAGCCAGATCACCCCGGTGGGCCATAGCCCTAAAGTTCCCGGCCATGCAGAAAAAAACCAGGCTGGAAAACATCAGTATTCAGGTGGGCAGGACCGGAGCACTCACTCCTGTAGCCCGTCTTGCTCCTGTTAATGTTGGAGGAGCTGTAGTATCCAGGGCTACTTTGCATAATGAAAACGAAATCAGGGCCAAGGATTTGAAAATTGGAGACATGGTCCTGGTGCAGAGGGCCGGTGATGTAATCCCGGAAGTTCTGGGCCCTTTTCAGGAAGAACGTACCGGCCGGGAGACCGAGTTTATTTTTCCGCAGTCATGTCCAGCCTGCCACAGTCCGGTTGTAAGGATAAAAAATGAAGCGGTTCGCCGCTGCGTGAATCTTTCCTGTCCGGCCAGGCTGGAACAGGGTCTTGCGCATTTTGCAGGCAGGCAGGCATTGGATATCGAAGGTCTGGGCGGGAAGTGGATAAAAATATTCGTTGACCGGCAGCTGGTTAAAAAACTGACTGATCTGTTTCGTCTGGGAAAACAGGATCTACTGAGTCTGGAGCGAATGGGTGAAAAATCAGCCGGCAATCTCCTGGAGGCAATTGATAGAGCCAAAAGAAACATTACTCTGCCAAGACTTATTTTTGGGCTTGGCATCAGGCATGTAGGTCAGCAAACAGCCAAAAGTCTGGCTCTGAATTTCCGGGATCTGGACGAGCTTGCAGCGGCTGATGAGGTTTTGCTGCAAACCATACCGGATATCGGTCCGGAGGTGGCTTCATCAATAGTCAGTTTTTTCAGTAATCCTGACAATAAGGAATTAATTGAAGATTTCAGACAGCTGGGTTTGTGGCCTGTAAGCGGGATGAAAGAGCCCCGTGATCAGCCTTTTCGTAATCTGAAGTTTGTTTTTACCGGTGGACTTTCGGAAATTTCCCGTGATCAGGCCAGGGCAATGGTGGAATCAGGCGGAGGTAAAGTTTCAGGTTCTGTTTCCGGCAAGATAGATTACGTGGTTGCCGGAGAAAATCCAGGTTCCAAGCTGGACCGGGCCAGGGCTTTGGGGTTGAGAATTATAGGACAGGACGAGTTTTTGAAATTGATAAAAACCTGATTAGGCAATAAAGGAGTTTTTATGGATAAAAAAATAGTGGTAACCGGTGTCAACGGTCGGATGGGCAGAACTATTGCCGGACTGATACAGGAAGACTCTTCTCTGGAATTGGCTGGAGTAGTGGAAAGAACTGATAATCTCAAAGGCCTGGAAAGGTATGATTGCCCTTTTGGAAGTGATCTTACGGAAATCATTTCCAGGATCGGCAAATGCGTGATTATTGATTTTACCTCGCCTGAAAGCAGTCTGGATGTTGCCGCGGTATGCGCCCGGAAAGGGAGCGCCGCTGTCATGGGTACTACCGGATTCACTCCGGAACAGCTGACAAAACTGGAAAAGTTTGCACATAAGGCTCCTATTTTCTGGGCCCCGAACATGAGTGTGGGAATTAATGTTCTGCTGCGGCTGCTGCCTGAACTGGCTGGTCTTTTAGGCGAAGAATATGACCTGGAGCTTATGGAAATACACCATAAATTCAAAAAGGACGCGCCTTCCGGGACCGCGCTTATGCTGGCCAGGAAACTGGCTGAAGCCAGGGGCATGGATCTGGAAAAACAGGGGGTTTTTTCACGAAAAGGAATCATCGGTGAGAGAAAGGATGATGAGATGGGAGTGCAGACCCTGCGCGGCGGTGACGTGGTGGGGGATCACACCATGTATTTTCTGGGACCCGGGGAAAGAATTGAAATAACCCACCGGGCGCATTCCAGGGAAACTTTTGCCCATGGAGCAATCCGGGCGGCTAAATGGCTGTTTGGAAAAGACCCTGGTAAGCTGTATTCCATGACTGATCTTTTATCTTAACTTGCTGAACATTGTGACGCGGGCGAAGTACGCGCTGTCTTTTATGTTCCAGACATGTTGGCATATGGGAGCATTACCCGTTTGTAAACAGAACCATTTTGATGCTTGGGACAGGCACCCCGGCACTTATTTTTTATTGAGCAGGAAACAAATTTGAAAAATAAATGCCGGGAGAGCCAGTCCCTTTGCCAAGCATAAAGTTTCAGGCTTTGATCCGGTTTTGTCATTTACAAACGGGTAATGCTCCCTTGGCATATAATTTTAAACCATTGAAATAATGAAAAAACAATTCATATTCATCCTGATTTCCATCATGATGCCGGTGTTTCTGGTTCAGTCCAAGCCGGCCTTTTCCCAGAATCTGGACCTCTCAAGTTTTGTTCTGGATACCCGCGAAAATAATCTGTTGGCCAGATTTTCCGTTGAGATTGATGATTTTGACAAAATCGCCAGCGCCCTGGAAAATGGCGCCGAGTTAGCTTTGGTTTGTGAAGTAAGTGTTCTGGAAAACCGGACGCTTTTCTGGGACCAGGCAATAGTACACAAAAAAATCAATATTGAAATGGAAAAAAACCTTCTGGCTGAAGATTATATTGTTGTTTTTCCTGATCAGAAAAGAACCCTGGACAGCTTTGGGAAAAAAGAATTTCTGGAGTTGTTTGAGGATATGGATATAGAATTGCTGCCTTTGGAGCCGCTTCAAACAGAGAAAAAATATATTGTAAGAATTCAGGTAAAACTCATATCCAGAAGTATTCCCAAGTGGATTAAAAGAACCCTTTTTTTCTGGTCCTGGGATCTGGCCGGATCCATTCATTATGAAATGGAATTTTCCCTGAAGCAATATGACTGATCATTACGAGATACCTGTCAGCAGTTCTCAGCACCGGGAAAAGAAAAAAAGACGCAGAGAGTTCCTGCTTGTCCTTGCCGCGGTTGGTCTTATTGGTCTGTTGACCTGGGTTGAACTCAGGTATTTCGGCGTTGATTCCTACCTTTTTCTGGCTTTTTTCAATCTCAATTTTATTTTGCTTCTGGTTGTTCTTTTTCTGGTGGTCAGAAATGTTTTCAAGCTGATTATCGAGCGCAGAAGGAAAGTGCTGGGGGCTAAGCTTCGCACCCGCCTGGTTCTGGCGTTTGTATCCATGTCCATTATTCCGGTTTTGCTTATGTTTTTTATTGCTGTGCGTTTTGTTCAGACGTCGGTTGACTACTGGTTCAAAGAACAGGTTGCCAGTTCCATGAACCAGGCCCTTGAAGTGGGTCAGCTTTTTTATAATTCAGTGAAAAAGGGCCTGGAGGTCAGGTCAGAAGCAACTCTGGACCAGATTCGCCAGAATGAATTTTTGTGGGGCGGCCAGGCCATGGAAGCCTTTTTAAAAGAAAAAAAGAGCAGAGAGTATGATATTACCCTCTTAGGTGTTATTACTCCAGGTTTGAGAGAGCAGAACTGGGTTGCGGATGATGAGTGGGATGAACACTGGCCCAAAATAAAGGAGAATATTCCATGGGCGGATATTCTGGAAAGACCGGCTTACTGGACAGGCCTGTGGCCCAGTGAGACAGGTGACCTGGTAATAGGTGTTCATCCGGTGGACAAGGCCAAAACCGGATTTCTGGTGGTAGGGCAGAAGGTGGAGCCCGGGCTTCTGGCCAGGCTTGAGGGCATAGTTCATGGACTGGACGAGTACAGAAAGATGGAGACTATCAAGTATCCCCTGAAGGTGGCTCTTTATACTATACTTGCCGTTATTACCCTGTTGATTATTTTCGGTTCCATCTGGTATGGTTTCAAGCTTTCCAGGGAGATATCCCAGCCGGTTATGGCCCTGGCCGATGGTACTCAGAGGATAGCAAGGGGAGATCTGGATGTCCGCCTGGAAGACCAGGCTGATGATGAACTAGGCCAGCTGGTAAAATCCTTTAATAAGATGGCCATGGATCTGAAAAATTCTCAACAGAATATTACAGAAGTAAACAAGCGTCTGGGAGACCAGAATCAGGAGCTTGAAGCCAGAGGCACATATATGGAAGCCGTGCTGGATAATATTACAGCCGGAGTTATTTCCGTAGATCACGAAGGAAGAATCACCACGGTAAACAAGGCTGCAGAGTTTATTCTGGGATTGGACGGCAAAAAAGTGCTGGGACGTTATCCTCTTGATCTGGTAGGTGGAGAGTATGGAGTTCTAATTAAAGATGTACTGCACCAGTTAAGTGATCTTCCTGAATCGCAATGGCAGAGGCAGCTGGATATTGATGTTCAGGGGAAGATGGTCAAAATTCTGGTGAACGCGGTCATTCTCAAGTCTGAGGAAAGTGAAAACTACGGCATTGTGGCAGTGTTTGAGGACATTACAGAGCTCGAGAAAATGCAGCGTCTGGCTGCCTGGCGTGAAGTCGCCAAGCGCATAGCTCATGAAATAAAAAATCCCCTTACTCCCATAAAGCTTGCAACTCAGCGGCTGGAGAAGAAGTTCAGCAGCCAGATTCAGGATCCTTCATTCAGTCAGAGTACTCAGCTTATAATCAGGCAGGTGGAAAACATGCAGCAGATGGTCAGGGATTTTTCAGCTTTTGCCAAACTGCCTGAGATTCAGCCAAGACTTGACCGCCTGGATACTTTATTGGAAGAAGTAGTTGCCGTCTTCAGGCAGAGTCACAAAAATATTTCCTGGAATCTGCAGTTTGCGTCTTCATTGCCTGAATTTAATTTCGACCGTGACGCGCTTAAGAGGGTTTTTCTAAACCTGTTTCTTAATGCGGCGGATGCATTGAATACCGTGGATGAAGGAGTTGTCATTATAAGTGCTGACTATGATCAGCAGCTGAGAAGAATTTTTGTGGAAGTGGCTGACAATGGGCCGGGCCTGAGTTCTGAAGAGAGGGCCAGAATGTTTGAGCCCTACTACTCCAGCAAGAAAGAAGGTACCGGACTTGGGCTGGCCATAGTCAAGTCGGTTGTGTCCGATCATGGGGGTTATGTGAGGGTTAAAAGCAATAAGCCCAGAGGCACGGTTTTTGTGATTGAGTTTCCGGCACTCAACCGGCAGGCGCTGAATGTCACCTGATTTTTTAAGCACTTGGATATTATGGAAAAACCATGATTAATGAAAAAATTCTGATTGTAGAACCGGACCAGGATCATGCCGCGGAAATTGTTGAAATTTTAAAAAAAACCTGGACGGATTTGACAGTAGTTCATTCCCATTTCAAGGGATTGGCCATGCTGGAGGATGAGACTTTTTCCCTGGTGCTGGTCTCAGCTGATGACAGCGGTATTGACGGGCTTGAGTTCTGCCGCATTTACCGCAAAAGGCAAATGGAGGCAGGCAGGGACTGTTCATATCTGATTGTTTCAGGCCAGCCCTGGCAAAGAGTGAATATTTGTGAAAATCAGCCGGATTGCCATGATTTTCTGATAAGACCTTACCTGGAGTGTGAACTTGAGTGGCGGGTAGCATCTGGGTTTCAGACTTTGAGGGAAATGCATCTTCTAAGACAAATGCTTTACTTTGATCCGGACACAGACAGTCTGAACAGGCTGGGCATAAAAAAAATATTGAAAGAAGAAGTAAATCGCCTTGGCAGACAACATGCCTGGCTTTCAGTGGCTGTTCTTGATTTTGAGCGGCGTGACTGGATGGAAGTAAACCAGGGCAGGGATACCGTGCAGAGGGCCAAAAAAATGATGCTGAGATTTCTCAGCCAGTCCTTGAGGAACTACGATCATGTAGGACTGATTGATCAGGAAAGAATATGTATAATCTCAGGAGATTGCGATCATAATTGTTTTATGGGCCTGATGAGCAGGATTGACGGATGTCTAAAGAATTTCGATTTTTCATTTCCCACGGAACAGTCTGTAATAAATCTCAGCGGAATTTATCAGAGTGTAATGGTTGACTCCACCAATGGAGGCAGTGAAGCGTGCTTTGATCATCTCTGGACATGGATTCAACAGATAGTTCAATTGCCCGAAAAAGTGGAAACCATAATTTCTTATCTGGACAGAGACGGCCTGAGTGCCGCATGATTTTGGGAATAAATACCGGCAGCCATGTTACGGTCCTGCTGTAAGGGGAAATCATGAAGGTTAAGTTTTTAGGCGCTGCAAGGGGAGTCACCGGTTCATGTTACCTGATGGAGTTCAAAGGCCATTTTTTTACTGTTGATTGTGGGCTGCACCAGGGCAACAGAGCTATTGATTACAGAAATTGGGATACGGATTTATACGTTTCTGATAAAATAGAATTCGTATTGATTACCCATGCCCATATTGATCATTGCGGTCTTTTACCCAGGCTGGTCCGGAAAGGCTTTAAAGGCAGGATTTATTCCACTGTCCCGACAGCAGATCTTTTGGAAATAATGCTCAAAGACAGCGCTTATATTCAGGAAATGGAAGCTGAGTGGAAGAGTAAGAAAAGAATTCGACACGGACAGTCTGCAGTAGAGCCTCTTTATACCCGGGATGACGTGGATAAAACTCTCAGACTGGTCAAAATAATAGAATTTAATGAGGAGTTCTCACCCTGTGAGGGGATTCATGTTTTGTACAAGGATGCGGGACATATTCTGGGCTCTTCAATAATAGAAATTCGGGCGGATGAAGATAAGGATCAAAGGGTCAAGCTGGTTTTTTCAGGAGATTTGGGGAGACCCAACCAGCTTTTGATGAGAGATCCAAGTTACTCGGAAGTGGCTGATTTTCTTTTTATGGAATCTACCTACGGAGACCGGGATCATAAGAATGAGGATCAAAGCAGGGAAGAATTGCTGGAAGCTATAAACTTCAGTTATGACCATGGCCAGAAGGTGATTATCCCGGCCTTTGCCCTGGAAAGGACGCAGGAGATCCTTTATTCCCTCTATCTTTTGTATAAAGAAGGCCGTCTTCCAAATGATATGCCTGTTTTTCTGGACAGTCCCCTGGCTATTCGCGCAACTCAGATTTTCAGTAAGCATTACAGATATTTTGACTCCCGGACCAGGGTGATTTTTGAAAGAGGGGATGATCCTTTGCGCATTCCCGGTCTTAAACTTACTGAAAGTCCCCAGGAATCAATGAAGATCAATACTTTTAAAGGGCCTGCGCTGATTATTTCAGCCAGTGGCATGGCCAACGCCGGCAGGGTAAAACATCATCTCAGACACAATATCTGGAAGAAAGGGGCCAGCATTGTTTTTGTTGGTTTTCAGGCTAAAGGCACGCCAGGCAGAAAAATAGTGGACGGGGCCAAAACAATCAGAATTCTTGGTGAAGATCTGGCTGTCAACGCCAGGGTGTTCACGATAAACGGTTTTTCAGCCCATGCCGGCCAGAGTCAGCTTTTAAACTGGCTCTCTCATTTTCATAACCATGGCATGAAAGTGTTTTTAACTCATGGTGAATATGAAAATCAGAAAATTCTGGCCGGTCTTATTCGGGCAAGATTCGGACATGAGGTCCATATACCAGAGTACCTTGAAGAATGTTCCCTGAAAAGCGACCGGCATTTTGAAGCCAGTTATTCCCCGCAGACAGAAGCCGGGCAAGTTAATTGGGACTATGTTCTGACAGGCCTTGAAAAGAAAGTGTTTGATCTCAAAAAAAGTCAGGAGCAGCTGCTTGGTATGAGCTGGAGTGACCAGGTGGATATCCGTGATGAGATTCTGGAGGCAGAGACTGCATTATCCAGGCTTATAGATTCTCTGAAGGTCAGAGATAAAGATGATAAAAGGCCGATTTCTGAATAATGAGATTAATCTCTGGTGAATATAAGGGCAGAATACTAAAGACCGGCAAAGGGCCTGGATACCGGCCCGCAACCGGCAAGGTCAGGGAATCCCTTTTTTCCATGCTGGAATCACGAGTCCCTGAGTGGCCGGAGATGACTGTCCTGGATGTTTTTGCCGGAAGCGGTTCGCTTGGCCTGGAGACGCTCAGCCGCGGAGCAGGCTCTGCTTTATTTATTGAAAAAAGTTTTCAAGCCTGTGCAATAATTAAAGAAAACATTTCCATTCTGGGTATTTCCCCCAAAAGAGCCCGGGTTAAAAAGACGGATGCCCTGTCATTTTTAAGCAGGCCCGGTGAAATTCCATTTGACCTGGTGTTTATTGACCCTCCATACGGCATGGACATGGTGGTTCCAGCTATTAATATGCTCATGGATTCAAATCTGTTGAATGAAAAAGGATTGATAAGCGCGGAAGTTGAGGCTTTTCTTGCTATTGATACTCAATTTCATCCGGACTTGAAGCTTGTTAAGGACAGGTTATTCGGTCAAACCAGGATACTTATATGGAGCAGGAAATAAAGGCGGCAGAATCTGTTATTGGAGTTAACCATAAATTTTAAACAGCAGGTGATCTGAAAATATGGGAAAAAATATTAAAACAGCGGTTTATCCTGGAACATTTGATCCCTTTACCAATGGTCACGTGAGCCTGGTTATGCGTGCTTTGGATATATTCGACGAGATAATCGTGGGTGTGGCTCTGCATACTCCGAAAGTTCCTCTTTTCAATCTGGAAGAAAGGGTGTGGTTAACCAGAAAATCATTTAACGGTGATCCCAGGATCCGGGTAGAACCTTTTGAAGGCTTGCTGGTGGATTATGTGCGTAAACAGAATGCCGGTGCCATACTGCGAGGGATGAGAGCGGTAGCAGACTTTGAGTATGAATTTCAGATGGCCCTTATGAACCGGCGGCTGGACAGAAATATTCAGACTGTCTTTCTTATGACTGACTACAAATGGCTATATATAAGCTCTACCATTATCAAAGACGTGGCCAGGCTGGGCGGGGACATCAAGGGGCTTGTTCCTGCAGTTGTGGAAAAAGAATTATATAAAAAGTTCAGATAGTTATGCTGCGTATTGTTTTTGCTGCCGGAGGCGGTCCGGTATTCCAATGCCTGCAGACTTCCTGCAGCGGCTCAAGTAAGGCAAATTCAGGAAATGCATAAGAATAAATCGCCCCGGCCCAGGATTGTCTGTGTTATTGGTCCAACCTGCAGCGGTAAAAATGATCTGGCTCTGGGGCTGAGTAAATATTTACCTCTGGAAATAATTAATTTTGATTCCAGACAGGTCTATGCTGATCTTCCTGTGATAACCGCCCAGCCCCTGGAACATGAGAAGCAGATATGTCCTCATCATCTTTATGGTTTCCTGGGCTTAAGAGACAGGCTAAACGCCGGCCGGTTTGTGGAAAAAGCCGGGGAGCGCATAAAAGAAGTTCACGGCCGGGGCAGCGTCCCTGTTCTGGTGGGTGGTACAGGAATGTATCTGCGGTCGTTGATTTATGGCCTGGCAGACATACCGGCCGTCCCCGGGGAAACCACCGGGCAACTGGAGAATGAATGTCGCCGGCTCGGAGTGGAGAATCTGTATCAGAGACTCAAGTCTGTTGATCCTGTTTATGCCGGAACAATAACAGGTAAGGACAGGCAGAAAATAATCCGGTCTCTGGGTGTTTACATAGCCACGGGCAAGCCGTTTTCCCTGTGGCATCAGGAACAGAATAAAAACCCCCGGTATAATGTTCTTAAGCTGGGTATAATGGAACAACTGGAAGAACTCACGCCCCGACTGGAGCAACGCATAACCAGGATGATTCAGGAAGGGGCAATTGAAGAAGTGCGCAGAGCCTGGGAAAAAAGCGGATATGACCCTTTATGTCCGGCTTTTTCAGGAATCGGCTGCAGGGAAGTAATCGAGTATATTAAAGGTGAAGCAGATCTGGATCAGGCCAGACAATCATGGTTGAAAAATACCAGAGCTTACGCCAAAAGGCAGTTGACCTGGTTCAGAAAAGAGCCTGACATTATCGTCACAGCCAGGGATAATGCCCGGGAGGAACTGGCCAGGATTAACACTTTTCTGGCAGGATGAATATGGAAATAAGGAAATTAAGTATGAAAAGCATAATGATGCTGGGGTTGATATTTTTATGGTCTGCGACTCTGGCAGGGGGTACTCCCGGGACCGGTCAGGGTGTTTATATCAGTCAGGCCGGAATCGCTTCTATGGACTGGACCCGGGGCAGGGTTGTTGCCGGTGGTGCTGTTTCCTTTGAGTCCGGCGGCGAAGATCCGGCCCATCAGGCCATGATAGCCGAACGAAAGGCTAAGATCAGAGCCATGAGGAATCTGTATGATTCTCTGGGGGAAATATACCTGGATTCTTCAGGCACCCTGGGCCGGCTTCAGAAAATGAATCAGGATGTTACGCGTGATATATCCACTATGGTCCAGCAGGCGACGGTCGTGGATAAGGTTGTTGTTCCAGGAAACAGATATCTTGTGGAAGTATTTGTAATGCTTGATTTATGGGATGAACATGTCAGGATGTTCATGCCCGGCAATTTTTTTATATCCCCTGAGATAAGTGATATCCAGGCTGAAGATCACTTATTGCCGGGTGATTGTGTGATTTACCTGGATGCGACTGATATGGATGCAGTTCCGGCAGTCCTCCCTTCCATAACGGATGAACACGGAAATATATTGTTCAGGGCCTCAGTCCTGGGGTCAGGAGAAGGGGCCGGCACAAGCAGGATCAGCTATGTCAGTGTGCCGGATCAGGGACAGAAATTCAAAACCACCGCCAGTCAGGGGCAGACCGTGTGGATCAGGCCGGAAAAATCATCCGGAGAATTCAACACTGCTCTGCAGCTTGACAGTCAAGGCACGGAAAAGTTCAAAAAGGTGGTTTCAAGTACCCGGGATGAATGTTCAGTAAAGATTATTCTTGAATAAACATAATTATTAAACAAGTTTTGACTAAAATGAAAAAAATTTTTCTATTCCTTCTGATGTTTTTGGGTCTACTGCATGGCTCCGCGTATTCCTGGCAGCAGGTAATGGTTCAGGGCTCAATTGAAGAAGATTCAGGCCAGGCTCGGGCCAGGGAGAAAATTCTTGAAAAAGGTTTCAGGAAGGCGGTTTCTCTGGAAATTGACCAGATTATTCATGCCGGGATATCCAGCAAACGCAAGTCAGCCCTGATGGACATGCTAGAGGAACGCATCCAGGGACTGGTGCAGGGTTATCGCCAGGTATCCTGGGACCAGACAGAAGATGAAATAACTCTGCAGATGGAAGTCAATATTGATTCTGAATCCCTGAGAGATATGCTTCAGAAAGCCGGAGTGTACTATACAATAGATTCTTCATGGCCTTATGACTTAAAGACCAGAGGGGCTTCGCCTGAAGATTTTCATCAATTGCAGAAACTGCAGCTTGTTACCGGAGTTGTTGTGGACGGCAGTGCCGACACGAGTCTGAGTCTTTACAAATCAGCGGATGGACAATGGGATGGAAATGTTGACCATGAAGATATAAAATTCTCTGTTTCAGCCGATGATCTGGATGAGGTGTGGCTTAAGCTCTGGGGGCAATTTTTTTCCCGCTCGGAAATAAGATCAAGTATGCTGAAGAATATAATGCTGGAAACATCAGGGTGGGTTACCACTGATTCCATAATGAATTTTGACAGAATTCTTAACTCCTGGGACAAGGAAGTTGAAAGTGCAAAGATTGTTTCAGTTCTGCTGGATGTCAATTCCCTGAAGGCCCAGTGGGAAATCCGCAGTTTCAGTCCGGAACCATTAACAAAAAGACTGGAAAGTTATTTCCCGGCCAGGGAAATCGAATTCAGCATTGACAGGTAAGAGGTATTACTTTTGCCCGGCACAAAAACAACCAGCTATGATTCCAACTGGACTGTTCCCAATCTACTGACCATTGCCAGGATTTTTATTACTCCTGTGTTTGTGGTGGCTTTTTTTGGTCAGGAATACTTATTATCACTGATTCTGTTCATAGTAGCGGGAATTACAGATGGTCTGGACGGATTTCTGGCCAGGGTTCTCCGGCAGAGATCCAGGCTGGGAGCCATGATTGATCCGCTGGCTGATAAGTTTCTGCTTCTTACGACCTTTGTCTGTCTGGGGATCCAGAACTGGATCCCTTTCTGGCTGATTGTAGTAGTCATGACCAGGGAGATAATTATTATCGGAGGTCTTTTTGTTCTGCATGTTTTCGGAGTCAACATGAAGGACAGGATCAATCCAACCCTGGACAGCAAGCTTAATACGTTTTTTCAGATAGTGCTTCTGCTGACAGCCCTGACGATTCATACTTTCCAGCTGTCCGGGTTTATTATGTCTGTTTCTATTCTGGCTTATGTGGTGGGATTTCTGACTGTTTTTTCCGGGATTCGATATGTCATTCTGGGGTTTGATTTTATGCAGGTCCATATCAATGAACAGGAATAAAAAGTAATAAAAAAAACCGGGATGGACCCGGTTTTTATCGTTTACTTGTCTTCTTTTTCATTTCCCTGCTTGTCTTTCTCTTTTTCTTCATCAGGGGTCACGTCGATTTCCTCGGGTTCAGTAGTGGCTTTTTTAAAGTTTTTTATGGCCTTGCCCATTCCGGATCCGATCTCAGGCAGCTTGTTGGCTCCAAAGATAACCAGGATAATGACTAAAATGATTATTAATTCGGTCATGCCTATACCAAACATGTTTTTGCCTCCCTTGTTATGCAGATTTTCTGAATATACACCTCACGCCAAAATCGGTCAAGAACCATCTGTTCGGCCATGAAAATTCCGGGTTGTGTTTTTGGCTCCAGTTGATAATATTTGCAGACAGGGACAGCTTGCACAGGCAGTCCTTTTTTTATTTTATAAGAACATACGGTAACTGTTCAGCAAGATCGAATAAGAAGACCTGGACCCCGGATCCGTCATCCCGGACTCGATCCGGGACCGGGGTGACGGTTAAAGCAGGCAGTTGCCTTTTTCCGTCATTCCGGCGAAAGCCGGAATCCAGTGTGGTTGAATGGACATATGCCGTATGTGGTGAACAGTTAA
>JAWOGL010000098.1:0-4017 GCA_046496945.1 Desulfonatronovibrio sp. | reverse complement strand
GTATACCACACGCGATCAGGCAGTAAATATCTGTTGACTCTGGGCATATTTGCTTACAACTGGTTTTTGAGCATTGAAAAGGGCATTCTAAGACCAACTTTAGGCTCTGCAGAGGATTTTTATGCAATTAACTCAATGGCTTGATTAGGTCCGCCCCCTCAGCCCTTTCTGAAAGTCAAATGGGGACAGTCCCGAAGCCAGGGACAGTCCCCGTGCCAAGCCGTCACAATGGAGTTTTAACCCCACAGTAGCTATGACTTTCATTTCAAACTTAAAATTTTCAGAAACGTATAATACTCCCCCCAGCACTTTAGCAGCGTGCACAAAGCTGACTCAGGGAATGACTGCTGTTTAACTCGTCAAAAACTGTCCTACCCTGTTCAGCAGTTTGCCAATATCCCCAATCGGCCAGACCTCCCACGAGGATCTGCGTTGCGCCTTTTCCCCGCTATAAACCACCATTCCGCCCCTGACGCGCTCCCCGACCACGTGGGCAAAACGATCCAGTCCCTGGAAATAACTTCTGCTTACGGTCTGCCCGGCCTTGATTTCCAGCAGGACGAGGTCGTGGCCTCGTTCGATGACCACGTCCACCTCGTTGCCTGAGCTGTCGCGGTAAAAGGAAAGTCTGGGGCGAATTCCCTGATGATAATGCTGTTTGAACAGTTCTGCCACGACCATGTTTTCAAAAAGGTTTCCACGCAGCGGATCTCTGCTCACCTGATGCTCTTCCTGCAACCCCAGAAGATACGAAGCCAGCCCGACATCCCAGAAATAGATTTTCGGGGTCTTGATCAGGCGCTTGGAAATGTTGGCATGCCAGGGAGGCAATTGAAAAATGATATAGCTGGCCTCAAGAATGGATATCCATTCTCTGGCCGTGGTATGTGTCACCCCGGCATCATTGCCCAGGCTGTTCAGATTCAAAAGTTGCCCGACCCTGCCCGCGCAAAGCTTTACAAACCGTTCAAACGCCGCGACATTGCGGATCTGGACGAGCTGCCGGACATCGCGCTGCACATAGGTTTCAAAATAGTCGGCCATGGCCTGGGTCGGATTGATGCGCATCTGGTGCAGACGTGGATAAAAGCCGTGGAGCATAAGCTTGTCCGCATGGTAAACCTCCAGGAAGGACTGAATCTCAAGCCAATCAAAAGGAAGCAGGGTCAGCAAGCCGGTCCTGCCGGCCAGAGACTGGCTCAAAGCCTCCCGGATATTAAACTGCTGGCTGCCCGTGAGAATAAAACGACCCGGGGCCGGATCCTCATCCACCATGGGTTGCAGATACGACAGCAGCTCAGGGGCCCGCTGAATTTCATCCAGCACAGCGCCTTCCTGGCATTCGGCCAGAAAACCGCGGGGGTCATCTATAGCGAATTGTCTGTCATCCGGTGCTTCAAGGTTAACATATTTTCTGTCCGGATAGAGCATCCGGCACAGGGTGGTCTTGCCGCTCTGGCGGGGTCCGGTGATGGTGACCACTGGATATTTGGCTGCCAGAGCATGGAGAGCTTGTGCGATTGTTCTATCTTGCATAAAAGACAAACTATACAAATTTTTGCAAATTGCAAGTAAAACTTTCAATTAACATGAAAAATGATTAGGTAAGCATCTTCCTGAAAATTGATCAAAACGCTCATATGCCGTGAAAGCGGCCCCGCGAAATTTACCTCCATTAAACCAGGCACCCTGTGGATACTTTCTCGCTTTGTCGCTGTGCGCTTTGCGCTGTGGAGTAGTCGCTTTCGGGTCGGACCTAACCATCATACTTAAATATCAGGACAAATGTCCCAAATTAGCCTGTTTTCAGACCTTAGAAGCCCCATTTTACCCTCAAAAACATCATTGTAAGCCGGTTCTTTCAACCCATATGATCCAGGCTTGTCTGCTTCATGAACCCTGTGGCCACACAGCTTTTCCGCCGAGCAATTCTTGACCCTCTTGACAAAATCCTTACAGCCCACAGCAACGCTTTCAGTCCAGCCTGACTGTCTAAGAGTACGTTCATCCACTGCTGCCTTGACCCATTCAGAGGAAACCTCTGATAAATCATCATCAATATTTAAAACCCTTTTCAAGAGTTCCCTGTTGATAATCCGGTATCTTTGCTGCGGCTCGACTATCTCGGGGTATACCACATGCGATCAGGCAGTAAACAACGGAACCGCGACAGGGAGTTCGTATCAACAGTAACACGAACCTGGGACTGGCCGCTGGCTATAGTAAATAGTTACATCAAATTTACATATTTCAGTGACAAGTGAAACAAATAAATATGGCTACCCCATGATCTGTCTGATCTTGGTGATCATCATTTGCTTTGGTCCGGTTTCAGGAAAGATGCTTCTTATTACAAAAAACGGACTCAGGTATTCATTTTCCCAGGACAGGATCAGCCTCAGCCTGGAGCCGTCCCAGGAATTCTCCTGGACCAGGGAGCGCAGGTCTCTTGTGGTCATTCTTTTCTTGCCCTGCTTCTGGACCATAAATTCAGATTTACCCAGAAAATCTTTCCAGACGTGCTTGATTGCTTCCAGATCCTCTTCTGAAACCCAAAAATCCACCGCAAATTCTTCACGCTCTGCCTGGGCCTGTTTCCGTCCCAGGCTCAAAGACTCAACCTTATAAGCCCTCATGCCTGAAGCAAGATTTTTATTCAGCCCTTTCAGCATTTCTTCTTCGGTCATGGCCTGTCTGGTAAAAACATTGTACCATTCAGCCAGACTGGCCACACCCACGGACAGGGCCTGGCCAAAGGAAATCACCGGGGTCGGCCTGAAGCCTCTGGAAAAGGACAAAGGCCACCCGCACCTGCGCATGGCCCGCTCCAGCAGGGATTGCAGTTCCAGCTGGCTCAAATATATACTCAGTCCTGTTTTCTCATACCATATCCGGTAATGAAAATTTTTGGATGACAAATCCTTTTGTTCAAAAACAGTTTCTTCAGGCCGGTCTTCCTGATCCCGGTGCTCCAGGTTCAAAATATTGCCGATTCCGGACTCATCCGGTGAAGACAGCCTGGAAGGAGCCCCTTCTTTATCGCATACTCCGCACATCCGGCATGCTTCATAACGGCAGTCCGGAGTAATCCTCTGCTCAAAGGCCCGGTTTCTCTCTGCCAGGAGAAATTTCTTGCTTACCCCGCAGTCCAGATGATCCCAGGGCAAAGGATCCCCAGGGTCCCTGGGCTTGAAATAAGCCGGCCAGTCCAGGCCTGACTGCTCGCAGATTTCCAGCCAGGGTCCAAGCTGAAAACAGTCAGTCCAGCTGGTAAATATCTGTTCCCGGTCATAGGCCTTTTTAACCACTTGTGAAAGTTCACGGCCTCCCCTGGCAAAGATGCCTTCCAGGATGCTCATCTCAGGCACATGCCACTTCAAATTAAGTTTTTTAAAAGGCTTGAACAGGTCTCTTAAATAACTCAGTTTGCGTCTTATTTCTTCCAGGGTGATCTGGCTTTCCCATTGAAACGGGGTATGAGGCTTGGGCACAAAAGGAGAGATGGACGCGGTGATCTGCAGTCTTTTCCCGGCCTTTGCCCCGGTCTTGAGAACCTTGAGGCATAAATCCCTGATC
Organism: Desulfonatronovibrio sp.; assembly: GCA_046496945.1. GTDB lineage: Bacteria > Desulfobacterota > Desulfovibrionia > Desulfovibrionales > Desulfonatronovibrionaceae > Desulfonatronovibrio. The sequence goes on along the minus strand of JAWOGL010000098.1, from coordinate 441 downwards.
CCTTCCAGGTCCTGGTCCGTCTCTGTGGGCAGGCCGATCATAAAATAAAGCTTGACCCCGTTCCAGCCCAGATTGAAAAGGGTTTCAGTGTGGCTAAGGAGTTCCTCTTCGGTTACGCCCTTATTAACCACATCCCTCAACCGCTGAGTCCCTGCTTCCGGGGCCAGGGTGGCATGGGTGTGCCTGATGCGGGCGATAAGTTTCATCAGTTTTTCATTAACCGAACCGACCCGCAGTGAAGGCAGGGAAATAGACACCTGCTCACTCTGACACCTGGTAAAGCTTTCCATGAATAATTTTTCCAGAGCTGAAAAATCTCCGGTGCTAAGAGACAGAAAAGACAGTTCCTCGAGCCCGGTTTGCCGGAGTCCCTGATCAATAATACTGACGATGGAGGGAACCTTTCTTTCCCTGACCGGACGGTAGATGTTTCCAGCCTGG
>JAWOGL010000093.1:0-16185 GCA_046496945.1 Desulfonatronovibrio sp. | reverse complement strand
CCCTGCTTTTATCGCCCTCTATGCCAACAGCCCTTTTGAAGCGGGAAGAATCACAGGCTTCAAGGAAAACCGGCTTAATATCTGGAACTGGCAAATGAACTCTTCCCGGATGACCGGGGACCATAAACTTCACTGCCCGCCTCCCGAGCCTTTCCGAAACCTTGCCCATTACCTGACCTGGATGTTTGGTCCTGGAACTCAGATGTGGTTCGCCAACTGCCAGGGCCGGGGCAAAGACCCCGGAGATATGTATCTGATCCCGGACAATCCATGCCTGCTGGATTTTCTTCGAGGCGGAGAACAGCTTGCCTACCCTGCCGGCGGAGGGGCACCTGAATCAGTCTATCCGGGCATGAACAATCTTGCGTATCACCAGTTCACCCAATACACTGACTGCCGCCTGCGCTACGGCCTAAAGGATCAGGGACCTGATATAAAACACTTTTTGCATATCCTGGACAATCATCCCGACAGCCTGGAGGAATTTCTGGCTCCATGTCTCAGCTACTGCTATCTGGAAGGCCGCGCCGCAGGGGCAAACTTTGCCGACAGGGAACTGATGAACTTGGACACAAGTGAAATTCCGGCCTCTGTGGCTATTTCCCCCAGTGCTGTCCAGGCTGGACTGCTCAGGAACCTGGATAAAACGCGGAAACTGGTAGCTGAATATACCTGGAACGATCTGGTGGGATTAAGAATGGAAGCTGCCCGCCTGGGGCTTGACGCCCAATACGGGGGCATCAGGGTAAAAAAACTGTGCGCAAGGGTTCTGGAAACAGCAGGTCAGGGACTTGACCCGGAACAGGCCTGGATGCTGGACTATCCCTGGTGGGTCTTGCGAACCGGCAAAACCGGGGCTGACCGGGCCTTGAAACGCTTTGGCCAGCTCGCCGGGTCTGTGGAACAAAGAATGGCCAGGCTTATTCTGGAGCGAAGGATGATTCCGGCCTGAGTCTAGTCCACCGGCTCGATATCTTCAAAGATATCATCAGCTGCAGCCAGAACGTCAAAGGGAGGATTAAATCCGATTATCTCCGCTGTTTTTAGATTAATGGCTATTTTGGGAGGAGCAACCCATTTCTGTTCCAGATCCCGGGGTTTGGCCCCGTTCAGGATCTTAGCCACGGTCTCGGCGTGAAACATGCCGGTATAGGAAAAATCAGCATGAGCAATGCTTAAAAGTACGCCGTGCCTGACAAACTCAGAACCGGCCATGGCAAAGGTGGCCACTTCATGGTCAAACAAAGGTTCAAGCAGTCTCGGGAGATTATTCAGATTTTCCCCCCGGTGTACAGTCATATAGAGGGCGTCCACCTGAGGGGCCAGCTCCCTGTAGCACTCCTGGGCTTCTATTGAAGCCTGTTCTTTTGAAACACCACTATTGCGGGCAAAGCACCTTTCAAGTTCAAATCCGCGCTCTTCGGCAACCTTTTCCACCTCGCTTACTGCCGCAAAGGTTCGGCCTTCCACGGTGTCCTCATACACCAGCCCAAGCTTTTCAAACCCGATAATATCATGAAACAGCCTTACCTGGCGGTAATAACGGTCAGGTTCCACTTTGGCGTGCAAATGGTCATAACCAGAGTCTTCCATGCTTTTGACAATGCCCGAACCCACTGGATCGCTGGTGGATGCGACCACCGTGGGGGTTGAATGTTCGTCATTGGCCAGATCCTGTCCGGCCCAGGTTCCCATGGCCAGGATCAGATCCAGATCTTTCTGTTCATTAAGCCTGGCCAGCAGCTCCTGTTTGGTCTGCTTGCGCTTGTCAGCATCAAAATCAGAAGAATAATAAGCATCCTGGACAAATTCCAGATATTGCGAATTGACATTTTCAACCACCCAATCCCACATACGGCGATGATCCGGAATATAATCCGCGGGCAATTCCACCGGCTTAATCCAGCCGAGCTCCATAAGTCCCTCCAGAGTCCTGAAAAAAATTATCTGGTAATCTGGAAACTCCCCTCCCTCAAGATAGCCGATACGCCATTTCTCCTCCACGCTCTCCGGCGGGGCAGTGGAATATGTTTCAGCCGGGATCTGGGCGACTGAAACAAAAAACAATGCCAGCAAAATAACTACACTTCTGCAAATGCGCATAATAACCTCAACGAATCTATGTTACTTTGATAATGTTTAACTGCGCGTTGAAAAAAGTAACGCGGGCATAAAAAACCGGACTGGCTCCTGGATCAAAAAAAGCCGATAACATTTACCGATCAACCACCTTTATACTTGAGCATGAGCATGGTGATGTCGTCGGACTGGGCAGCCCCGTCCACAAACTGCATAACCTGGCTGCGAATATCCTTTATCAGTCCTTCAACCTCCACAGTTTCTGCGTGTTCCACATCTCTTAGCAGCCGCTCATCAGAAAACAGCTCCTGCTTCTGATTCATGGCTTCGGTAATGCCGTCGGTATACAGCAGCAGGCCATCTCCGGGCCGCAGTTCAATATCAAGTTCTTTGTACGCAATCCCGCCCATGGCTCCGGCAACCGGTCCGCTTATTCCCGGTACATAATGACATTCTTGATCCCTGCTCACAAAAACAGGCAGATTATGACCCGCATTGGCATATCTGATGTGCCCGGTCCTGATATTCATTATTGCTATAATCAATGTAACGAACATGCTCTTGGGATTATCTTTGCTCAGATCGTCATTAACTCTGGTCATGATCCGGGCCGGGGAACTTTCCTTGGAAGAATGACTTTGAATCAGGGTCCGGGCAATGGCCATATAGAGAGCGGCGGGCATGCCCTTGTCCGACACATCGCCCACAGTGAAACAGAGATGATCCTGATCCAGCATGAAATAATCATACAGATCTCCGCCTACTTCCCTGGCCGGCTCAAGCAGCGCAAAAAGCTCAAACTCTTTTATCCCCGGAAATGGAGGAAATTCCTTGGGCACAATGCTCATCTGGATTTCCCGGGCCATATTCAGTTCGCTTTTGTACCTTTCCTTGGCTGCCGTGGTTTCCACAAGCTGGAGGATGTTTTTTCTGAGCTCATCCTGCATATAGAGAAACGAACCTGCCAGTGCCCCGACTTCATCATGATACTTTTGGGTAAGTTCCATGATGGACGCTGAAGGGGTATCATCAGAGGCAAGATCTCTGCCGGCCATATTTTCCGCCTCTTCTGCCAGTATGCCCAGCGGACGCGAGATATGGCGCACAAAAAACAACGCGGCTATGGCCCCCAGCAGAAAAATTCCCGCAATTATCAAAGACTGACTCTGAACCAATGCCTGAGCCGGCGCCTGGATTTCCGCCCGGGGGATCAGGGCGGTTAAATACCAGTTCAGTGGTCTGAAAAAACGGGTGTGGGCGATGGCATCTTCTTCTCCCACAAAGACCTGTGCCACCCCTCCTTGTTCAACGCTTGCCGAAAGAACAGGAAAATCTTCCTGAAGACCAGGAGTGTTTTCGACTTTATCCGGCGCGGCCAGCAGATTTCCCTGCTGATCAAAGATAAACATGGATCCGGTTGCAGCTATCCTTACCTGGCTGAACTGATTTTCCAGGCTCTGAAGCAGCTGGTCGATCCTGGCTGCTTCAGCCTCTTCAATATACGAGATATCAATAAAGGAGCCGAGAATCCACCCCCATTCGGGAAAATAAGTCAGAAAGCCCAGCCTCTGTTCATGATTGGAACGCCGGGAACTTTCAGGAGAAAAAACAACAAACTGATCATATGAAGCAAGAGGCTGGTTAACCGACTCAGACAGTGACTGTCCTTTTATATCTTTCACCCTGTCCAGCTTGTGACCCACAAGAGACATCTCTGTATCAAAAACCACGTTATGCTCACTGTCAGCAATAAAAAAACTTGTGGTCCCGGTATCCAGATCCCACAGCCAGTTGATAAATTTCTCCTTAAGATCCTGTTCATCCGCTCCGGAAAAATTATCATGTTCGCCCAGGTAAAGTTCAAGAACAGAAAGAATAACTCCGGATTCTCTTTTCAGACGCTCTTTGGTTGTCTCAATGCCTTCCACCCGGCTGGAGATGAGATCCCGGTAAACTTCCTGGATATTGACAAAAGCCAGATCCAGGATATTTTCCACGTTATTTTCCTCAATGCGCATAACTTCACGCCCCACATCCCTGTGAGTAAAGTATATAATCACTACCGCAGTGAGCAAAAGAATAAGGGCCATAATGGCAATCAGTTTTGAGCGAATGGACTTAAGCATAGTATTCTTTGGTAAAATTCGGAGCTGCCGGGTTATATATCTTGAAACAAACACAACCGGCAATCTCCAGTGCTGCCGGCGAAATTTAAAAAGTCAGTATGAAAAATTATTTCAAAGCCCTTTACCAACCGCCTCTCTCAGCAGCAGAAAATAAATTTTTGCTGCCAGGTCCGGATGCCGGTTTTCTATTTCCTTCATGCGGTCCAGAGGAAAAAACTGAACATGGCAGTCTGTCTCTGCCTTGAATAAAGTGTTTATAGTTTTTGGAGCAAACACACCAGCAATATTAATTACATCTCCGGGAAAATATTCAGCCAGCAAAAAGCTGTCTTCTTCCTGACCTGAAAATTCGCAGATCCTGCCCTGCATTACCCAGTAAAAGCCGTCTGTTTCCTGGTTCGGAAGCAACAAAACACTGCCTGCTTTTATGTACATTTCCCTGGAGTAGCCCTTAAGATGATGCAAAATCTCTTCTATATACTCCAGTTCTTCCAGTTTTTTGAGCATTTCACCGGACACATTGTCAAAGAGTTTGCCCTGTTTATGGCTTGTTTTTTTATCTGCGAACAGGCGCAATTGTTCATCCAGGATCTGATCCTCAACCCATTTTTGTCCCTGGTCCAGACTGGAAAACTGCTGAAAATATTCATCTGTCCCTGAACCGAGATGCTGTCTGATCTGGCTTAAAAAACTGGAAGGGGCACAGATAAAAACTATTTTTACATCCTGAGAAATCAGTCTGTGAATCATACGCACAAACGCGCTGACCGCTGATACATCAATGCCTGCAACCTTCTCCATATCTATCAGCACGTACACCGGCCCTGCCGGAGATCTTTTTTCAATCTTGCTCTGGATTGTAGCAATCAGGGAGTTGACCGAGCCGAAAAACAGATAGCCGCTGAGTTCAAAGACATTAATCCTGTCTCCCTGTTCCAGCAATATCCGCTTATGAGGAAGAGGCCTTACCCTGGAGCTTTGATTCGTTTTCCCTGTGCTGAACTCCTTGAGTATGGGCACATTACTGAACCTGACCACAAAAAGTATAACTGAAAGCAGGATGCCCAGTAAAACCCCCTGAAAAAAACCCTGCCAGGCGATTACACCTAGAATGATCAAAACAATCATATAATCAGGCATGGTCATTTTGTTCCAGGTTTCCACAACCCAGTCCCACAGGAAGAACAATCCCAGAAGCATTAGAAATCCTCCCAGAACCGCCTTGGGAAAAACAGAAACCAGCAGCCCGCCCCAGATCAGGGTCAAAAGAAGAACAAAGGCAGCTACCAGGCCCACCAGCCTTGAGTAGGCACTGGTCTTGAAACCCAGCATGGACAGACTCAGGGAATTGTACGCCGGTGGAGAAGCAGCCAGACACGCCAGGGCATTGCTGACGCTGTTGACCATGATTTCGCGCTCCATGTCTATTTCTTTTCTGGAAGCCAGCTCAATGCCGCTCATATTCAGCAGAAGCCCTACAAGGGTTATCAGGGGGATGGTCAGCAGAACCGGGACCTGAGTCAAAATCAGCATCCAGTCTGCCTCTGAGAAATCCGACCATGAAAAAGCCGGCCACAATCGGTCCCGGGAAAAGGTTTCAAATAAAAAACCGGCTTCCCTGGCCTCTTCCAGGGTCAGACCGCTTGCGAACAAGGTGGCATGAAAAACAACCAGTCCAATTATCAGGGCCAGGGGGAGGATTAGAAAATGGGTATACTTTCTCAGAATGCTGAAAAGCAGCACGGCCAGGATAGCGCCAGGCAGCCATAAGGCCAGCACTGAGGATGAAAAAAGAGAGTCCGCCCCAGTCAGGCTGATATTGCCGCCAGTCATGACTTCCAGACTGCCGTAACTGAGAATCCATCCGGTTCCGGCCAGAAAACCGCCGACAACGGGAAAAGGAATATACCGGAAAAAATGAACCAGCTTAAACCGGGCTACGATAAACAAAAAAACAGCAGTCAAAAAAGTGGTCAGGATCAGGGCAGCCGCAACAGTGACAAATTGTTCATCCGCGCTTGCAGTTCCCAGCCCGGCAGCCAGGACAGCGGCAACCCCGGAAAAAATAGCCACCGGCGCATCCTGAGGCAGGTTTATTGCCGATTTAAATGAACTGAAAAGAGCGGTGGCAGCACAGACTGCAAAGCCGCCCGCCAGGGTCAGCCCTGCCCCTCTCGACGCCAGATGACTCAAGTCCCCGGCAAAAATCATGGCTGCAAAGGAAAGTTCCAGGATGATGAGCAGCAGTCCCAGGATAAAACCAATGCAGAGGGCGGGGAAAAGGATTGAAGGCCTTAAGTCGTGGCGAAGATCATGAATTAATTTGCGCATTGCAGGCTCTGAGTGGAAAAAATTTGGTGCGGGACGCACGGGTTAGGCGCTTACATGTCAAACTGTTTTAGGAGGTCATCAACATCATGCTGCTTAAATGCTTTGGACTCTTTATATTCCCTGGCTTTGCGCTGGCTGTCGGTCTTAATTTCATCCAGATCCTTTTCCGGATTGGCATCCTTGGACTGCATCATTATTCCTGAAGACACATATATATCAAAAACCACCTGTTCTATGCTTTTAAGCACTGCGACTACTTTTTTTATGTGCTGACTGGCAATGTCCTGAAAAGAAAGGGAAGTCATGATTTTTAAAAGCTTATCCTCAGCCACCTGACATGTTTTCAGCAGCTCCTGTTTTTTTTCATCTGAAACATCCAGGTTTTGCTGTATTTGTTCGCGAAGGGTAAAATGCAGGTCCTGAATACTCTCTACTTCGTCCATGATTTCCAGAGAGGCGTCTTCGGTGGACTGAATAATAAAATCAAGTTTGTTTTCTGTTTCGTTAAACAATTTCTTGGCCTGCTCATAGTCTCCAGGAGCCACAGAAGATTTGATACCGTTTATCTCATTATAGATACTGGCTAATCCAGACCGGATATCCTTGTTCACCGACCGCAGGAATTCACCCTCCATCAGGGCTTTTCCCAGAGATCTGCTTATCTCTTCCTGGACAATCTGAGAAAGGGAACTTTGAACTATTTGAGTTATCTTTTCAGTAACTTCACCCTTCAGTTCTTTGATTATATCTTCAGATTTCATTAATCAGTACCTGTATTCTTCAGAAAAAAAACAATAAACGTTTTTCCCGTTTTCCTTGGCCATATACATGGCCTTGTCCGCGACCTTGAGCAACCCTACGGAGTCATTAGCGTTATCAGGATATATCCCTATACCGATGCTGGCTCCAATTTGCAGGGTTATTTCCTTATAAATTATTTTCCTGGCCAGAGACCGAAGTATCCTCTTTGCGGTTAACGCACCGTGGATAGGTTCTTTAAAAGAAGGACAGACAATGGCGAATTCATCTCCGCCGTACCGGGCCAGGGTATCCGCGTCTCTGATAACTTCTTGAATGCGTCTGACCACTTCAATCAAAACCGCGTCTCCGGCTTCGTGTCCATACTGATCGTTTACAGGCTTAAAATTATCAAGATCAATAAAAAAAACAAGGAGTTTGGTGCTGTTGCGGTTGCACTCGGCTATAGCATTAGTAATTCTGTCATGCAATATCGCCCTGGTGGGCAAGCCGGTCAGGGTATCGTAAAGCATTTCAGAACTTTCCGAAAAGGGCAACTTTAAAATTATTAAAAAATCAGTGCCATAGCTGCAGATCCTGTAGCTGATTTTTTTATCCATGGACAAAAAAAAGGCCTCGTCTTCTACATAGGGCCGAATATTCTGCTCTAAAATATAAAAATTTTCATCAAATGTAGCTTTGTTCACCTGCCGGATTTCTTTATCCAGACTGGGGATGGACTTGCTGACGAACTGCAGCCAGGCTGTGTTGATGAACTTAATGTTCAAATCCCTGTCCACGGTACAGGCAGGCTCAAACAGGGCGTCCAGAATCTTCTCATCCATCAGACTTTCTCTTTGAAATGTTTGGAATTTTATTGTCCCAAAATACTGTTCCAGGGACAGCGTTAAACTTTTGGCTGTAACATAGTGATCATTAACTGTCATGGGAAGTGTTTTTTTGCGGACTTTCCGGAAATGACCCGCAATTTCCGTAATGTCCCACAACTTCCGTTCACCCTGAGCTTGTCGAAATGACTTCTGAAATGGTTTGCATTTTCCGTAATGGTTTACAATTTCCGTAAAGGTCCACCAATTCCCGTACACCCTGAGCTTGTCGAAGGGTCAGGGTCAAAGGGGTCGAAGGGTAACAGGTTGCTGACTACTATCTCATTGTCCAAACTTTGGCAGGAGTTTTCATTATTGCAACGCATGATTTGCCTGCCAGTTCCACTAAGAAAATCAAAATTCCCAATGCATGTATTGGATTGGGAATAAGGTCCATGAATCCTTACCAGATGCTTCGACGTAAAGAAGCCTGGTTTGTGTTGAAAAGGCTTATGAGAAGCGCACATAATGTTTTGATATTTCTAACTATTCAGCAAGATCGAACAAGAAGACCTGGTCCCCGGATCTGGTCCGGGGTGACGGTTAAGTCTGGCAGTTGCCTTTTTCCGTCATTCCGGCGAAAGCCGGAATCCAGTGTGGTTAAATGGAGAAATGCCGTATGCGGTGAACAGTTACTAATATTTTTACCTGAAAACATCATGAATGATAAAACCAATGACACCCAGTCCGGCATTCAAGACATTAATTCCCTTGTAATCCACTTAATAAAATGGTTACCTGACCGGAATTTGATGGAACAGGGCCTTTTTCAAGGCTTTTCTGATAATACCCAGGGAACAAAACGTTGTCATTCCCATTGGCAACCCAGATTCTTACAGTGCCCATCTTGATGGTAAAACAAGTGTTCTAAGGAATAATAACAGCCTGTTTTTGAACGTATCACTCGAAAATTCATCAGATTAGCTCGGTCCGGGCACAAATGGCGAGACAACTTAGTCGAAGGGCTTAACCTAAACAGAAATTGTCGGTTCAGGGAGAACGGATTGAATCAATCAGAAACAGAGTAAGGCGAGACACCCTTGTCGACAAAAGACCTTGGCCCGGACCCAAAACCTCATTGGGAGTGCTCCCTCAATCCCCGAATTGCCGACTTTCATATTGCTGTTCTAATAAATTTTGCTTTAAAATAAACAAATGACAATGTCCGACAAAAATATTTTTACACCCCAGGCCCGCAAAATATGGGATCAGACACCAAAAGGCTCAAGATTAAAGATCCTGAACAAAGTCTGGTGCCCGCGATGCAGAAAAGCAGTGACCATCAACATCAACTCAGCTAGGATTGTAGCCGGTGACCTGCTCCTTCAGGGAACATGTGCAATCTGTCAGGGCAAAGTGGCCAGGCTGGTGGAAAGGGAATAGCGGGAAAGCTAAAGGAACTATATCATTTCTTTGATTACAAATAAAAAGATCTTGCAAGCTGTACTACTAGTACTTACAATGTATTACAATTAATCACAACGGAGGAAATGTATGAGCAAAGCATTATCTGTAAGAGTTCCAGATGCTCTCCACCTTAAACTATCTGAAATTGCTAAAGAAACCGAGCGACCTAAATCTTTTCACATTCAAAAGGCATTGGAAGCGTATTTAAATGAAATAGCCGATTTACAAGTAGCTTATGATCGTCTTCACGATACTACTGACCAGGTAATTTCTATTGATGGTATGAGGAAAGAACTTGATTTATAAAATAGCTTTCAAGAAATCCGTTTCTCGCGACCTAAAAAAAATAGACAAAGAACAAGCCCAAAGAATTTTAAATAAAGTTGAATCTGAGCTTTCAGGAAAAGCCGGTATTTTGCCGGCATTAACCGGCAAATTTTCCGGGTTGAAAAAATTCAGAGTTGGAGACTTCAGGATAATTTTTACACTCAAAGGCGACACAGCTCTTATTTTAAGAATTGGGCATCGCAAAGAAGTATATAAATCTAATATAATCAGTAAGGATAGCGTCGACCAGGAAAACTTGGATGATAGCTGATGACAGGAGATAGTTACGGTCGATCTCTGTCCATTGTTCATGAAATACGTTGTGCTGGCAGGGAGTATGTTCAAGGATTTTTTGAGGATGCTTCAACAGGGATGAAGAACACCCTGGAAGTCCTTTCGCAATATTTACATCCGCTGGATGCCCAAAGTAACACTACCCCACCCTTGGTCATGGATAAGACCTGACGCCACTCAATTTCCGTTCACCCTGAGCTTGTCGAAGGGTGCGGGGGGTGCCGAGTAACCGGCATTTCTACCGCGACCCTGGCTGCATAGATATGGGCCTTGCTTTTTCCCTTGTAATCCACTTAAGAAAATGGTTACTTGACCGGAATTTGATTCAAAAAGTTTTTTTTCAAGGCTTTTCTGATCAGACCCAGCAAAAGGGTGGATAAGATTCCATTAGTTATAACTGGGATATTTTTGATCATAGAGAGTTTGCAAATTGATCGGCAATTATTTTGAATGGTTACATATAGATTTGAACATTCTTGATGGTAAAAGTTGTCTGTAAGAGCTAAAAATTGGATTTTTTGAGACGAAAAATAATGTTAACAACATGTTGCTGGTCTCAATGTTGCTGGCCTCAGAGAGAAAGCGCCGGTATGTCCATGACCGTATAGGAACCATCATCCAGGCAAACTTCAAATAAAAATTTTCGGAGGTAGCTGTGAATATTAACAATGTATCAATATTTGATCTAAGCCCACCAGAAAAAATGCAGTTGGTTGAAGATCTGTGGGATGATCTTGCCAGCTTGCAATCCGCAGTTCCTGTTCATGAATGGCAAAAGGACGAGTTAGCCCGTCGTAAAGCCAATTTAATGAGCAAGCCTGCTTCTGGACTTACCTGGGAGCATGTTAAAAGTACGGTTAGAAGCCGCTATGGCCGCTGAATTAATAATCGCCCCGGAAGCGCAGCAGGATATTGAAGAAGCATATGGATGGTTTGAAGAACGCCGAGAAGGCTTAGGAGAAGATTTCCTTACCTGTGTAGACGCCTGTATCCAGAATATTTGTCGGATGCCGGAATTATATGCGAAAGCACATGAAGAATATCACCGTGCACTGGTAAGACGTTTTCCATATGCTGTTTTTTTATGAGCTTACTGAGGGTAAGATTATTATTTACAGCATTTTTCACACGTCCCAAGATCCCCATAAGTGGAGATATCGTTTGGGCTGACCTTTTTATCGATAAATCATCAAATATGCCGGCGCGGGAAATATGCACTTTACGCGGGTCAGACCCATGCCTGGCAAATAAGCCGGACATACCATATTAAATGGGCTGCTGTTGCGCAAAGCGATTTGAAACAAATAATTCCCTGCGCCTGCTCCGCTTTTCGCCCGGCTATTTCCCCTGTTCTTCAAACTTCATAACACCGGTCAAAAACCAGGTATGTCCAGCCGGCATCTTGTTCAAGTCATCTGAAAAGGCGGTGATGAGCCCCCTGGCCGCATCCAGGTGTTCACGTTCACCCGTAAGCCTGAATAGATGGACCAGATTGTGCAGCGCCGCGGAATTGCCTGAAGGCATTGCTCCGTCATAGGCATCCATGGGCCTGGCAATGATGGTTGGATCTCCGGCCTGGCACAGAAAAAGTCCCTTGCTTACCGGGTCCTGGAATTTATTGAGCATAAGCTCGTTGAGCCGGACAGCCTCATGCAGATAGAAGTCCAGGCGGGTTGCCTCGTGCAGTTCCAGGAGTGCCTGGACCATAAAGGCGTAATCATCCAGAAAGCCCGGCACGGGGTCCTGTTTTTTTCTCAGGCTGTGCGCAAGGTTGCCTTCATTGTCCTGCATTGTTTCCAGGAGACGGTCGGCTGTTTTTCCGGCCTGATCCAGGTGCTTGCTGGAATCAAAGGCGCTGGCTGCCCGGCACAGGGCCGTGACCATGAGAGCGTTCCAGTCGCACAGAATCTTTTCATCCCTGGACGGCCTGACCCGTTTGCTTCGGGCCTGAAACAGTTTTTTTCTTATTTCACTCACCTGCCCTCTGAGTTGAGCATAATCCATATCCAGCTCGCCGGCCAGTTCTTCCAGAGGTTTACTCATGTAGAGTACGTTTGAACCGGTGTACTTTCCAGTGGCCTCGTCCTGGAAATTGCCCTGGTCTCTTATGTTGAAAACCTTCCTGGCCAGGCTGAATTCTTCCGGATCAAGCACGGCTTCAATCTCTTCCCTGGTCCAGACATAGAACTTGCCCTCTTCTCCTTCGCTGTCCGCGTTTTCAGCGCTGTAAAAACCCCCCTCGGGAGACAGAAGATCCCGCCGGACGTACTCAATGGTTTCCAGGGCAGCGGATCTGAGCAGTTTATTTTTGGTTATGCTGTACCCTTTTGTATAAGCTAAGACAAGCATGGCCTGGTCATAGAGCATTTTTTCAAAGTGGGGCAGAATCCATTGTGCGTCTGTGGAATAGCGGTGGAAGCCAAAGCCCACCTGGTCGAACAGCCCGCCCAGGCGCATGGCGTCCAGGGTCTTCAGGGCCATGTTCAGGGCCTGGGCATTGTCTTTTTTTTGATGCACGGCCAGAAGGAACAGGATATTGTGAGGTGATGGAAACTTGGGTCTGGTTCCAAAGCCTGCGTGTTCATGGTCATAATTGCCAACAAAATGATCCAGAGCCCTGTCCGGCAGATCCTGGTCCACTGCCTTTCCAGGCTTCCTGCTGAACCGGGTTTTAAGGGTTTCGGTGATTTCCCGGGATGCGTTTAGAACTTTTTGTCTTTCAGACTGCCAGATCTGAGCTATCTCTGGAACCAGGTCTTTCATCCCGGTTTTCCCCAGGTCGGAAAATTTGGGAATAACCGTGGTAATCAAAAAAGGCTCGCCGTCCGGAGTCATAAACACGGACAAAGGCCAGCCGCCGGGACGTCCGGTCAAATGACAGGCGGTCATGTATATCTGATCCACGTCAGGCCTTTCCTCGCGGTCCACCTTGACGCATACCAGGTGCTTGTTCATGATGTCTGCCACTTCCGGGTCTTCAAAGCATTCATGGGCCATGACATGACACCAGTGACAGGTGGAATACCCGATGGATAGAAAAACCGGTCGGTCCAGTTTTCGGGCCAGGGCAAAGGCCTCTTCCCCCCAGGGCAGCCAGTCCACGGGATTGGCTGCGTGCTGTAAAAGATAGGGGCTTGATTCGTTCTGAAGGGAGTTGAATTTTTTGTCCGGGGATATGTTCTTTTCCTGCATAATTTATCTCCTGCTGGTTTCATGCGTAAGTGTAAGGATGTCATCCCATATGGCAATAGCTGACGCAGGGACTCCCTGCCGCCTGAAACAGCCTTCTTGAAGCAGGAACAGGTGCGTTGGACAGGCAATGGAAGCTCTTGACTCGGCACACAGGTCCGGACTAACTGGTTTTCATCCGGTAAAAAGGAGTTTCCAGCAAGATAACCTTTAGTTTCAGCATCCTGAAAGAAAGACTCTCCGGATGGAAACTAGCTACGCAGTCAGGGAAATATAAAAATATCATGGTATTTAAGTGGCTTCCTTTTCAGAAAAATTAAATTCTCTGGCCCTCAAATGGTTTGCCGTTTTTGTGCTTGGAGCCGCTCTTATCGGCTGGTCCAGACCCCAGACCTTTCAGGCTTTTGCAGGTCATATACCCCTGCTTCTGGCCATAGTTATCTTTGGCATGGGCGCCACCCTGACTCTGCCTGATTTTAAAACAATCCTCAGACACCCCGGCAGGATATTTATCGCGGCCCTGCTGCAGTTTACCATCATGCCCCTCGGAGCTTTCTGTCTGGCCGGAATAATTTCTCTGCCTCCGGAGCTTGCCGTGGGTCTGGTGCTCTTAGGGGCGTGTCCCGGTGGTACTGCTTCAAATGTTATCACCTATATGGCCCGGGGAGATGTTGCCCTGTCCGTAACCATGACTGCTTTTTCCACCTTTCTTGCTCCCCTGCTCACTCCGGTCCTGGTCTGGCTGCTGGCTGGACACTGGCTGGACATTCCGGTGACAGGGCTGTTCAAGTCCATCCTGATTATTGTTATTGTGCCCATTTTTCTTGGTCTCATGTGCAGGCGGTTTTTTCCAGGCGCCGTCCAGAAAAGCATCAGTGTGCTGCCGCTTATTTCCATGCTGGCCATCTGCCTGATTGTAGGGGCCATTGTGGGGCAGCATTCAGGACAATTCTTGAGTATTGGCCTGACAGGCACTGTGGCCATTCTTTTGCACAATATCCTGGGGCTTGGGCTGGCCTGGACAGTTGCAGCAAAAATGGGGTTTCCTCAACCACAGCTCAGGGCCTTAACCCTTGAAGTGGGCATGCAGAATTCCGGGCTGGCTGCGACTCTGGCTCTAATCCATATCCATCCTCTGGCCACTCTGCCGGGAGTCATGGCCAGTATCTGGCAGAATATCACCGGACCGGCCCTGGCTACATGGTGGGTGTCAAAAGACTGATGTATTTGGGTTTATAATAAGTAAGCACTAGACAAAACCAAAATGGTCAGGATACTTCTGCCCGGAGACTATATTTTTCTTCCAGCCGGGACTTTAGGCACAAGGTAAAGATGGACTTCTGAGAATGAGCACTGCGTCAGACTATCAATAAATTTTAGCAGTTTAACATATCCTGGAAATAACTGATGAACGGACAAAATAAATCAATTTCCCGCAAGACAGCTTTCGGGGCGGATGATAAGCCGGGATGGGGACTATCCTTTATACTTGGACTTGTTCATGTGTCACTTATTTTTGACGGGATAATTTTTCTGCCCAATATGATAGGCAAGGCCACCAGCACCCCGGCTGAACAGGTGGGTTTTGTCACTTTTGCCACTTTGATAGTGGCAGCCATCGGCACTATGTTTCAGGCGTTAAGAGTTGGGAAAATTGGATGCGGTTTTGTTCTGTTCATGGGATCGTATTCAGCTTTTTTAGCCAGCACGCTCATGGCTGTACAAATGGGAGGCCTGGAGCTCATGGCTACAATGACCCTTCTATGTGCTCCGGTTGTGATCTTTTATTCTTATTTTCTTCGATTTCTGCGCCATATTGTAACCCCTCCAGTTGGTGGAGTGCTGATTATCCTTGTAGCTCTGAGTTTGATGCCCATAGCTATAGCTCTTTGGCAGGGTGGAGGGCCGGACATGCCGCATTTCGGGACGTATCGAAATTATCTGACTGGCCTTATTACCATAAGTGTTCTTGTTTTATTGATGCTCTTCGGCAACAGCACCATCAGACTGTGGACTCCGATCCTTGGCACTGGAGCAGGATGCATGGCAGCCTGGTTTCTGGGCCTGTTTGCTTTTGATCATTTCAGCAACTCCTCTTTGTTTGGTCTGCCCCAGGGAAACTGGCCCGGTTTAACCCTGGATCTACAATGGTCGTATCTTCCTCTTCTGGCGGCTTTTTTTATGGCCGCCCTTGTAAGTGCCATGGAAGGTACAGGAAGTATTATGCTTCTTCATCAATTATCCTTAAAAAAGTTCAGAAAGATAGACTATTCCCGCGTTCAGGGCGGACTGTATTGTGATGGTTTATGCAAAGGACTTGCAGGAATTGCCGGGGGAACTCCTGTTGCTACCTTCTGCGATAATCTTCCCTTAATAAAAATGACCAAGGTTGCGGCCAGAAGGATCGGCATAATGGGCGCTTTTATTCTGATCTGTCTTGCTTTTATGCCCAAAGTTTCGGGTTTTTTCCTGGATATTCCCCACGCTGTTATAGGTGGCGTCCTTGTGGTTATATGTGCCATGCTTTTTTATTCCGGGTTAGAACTGGTCATGCGTTCTGGACTTACATTTCAGATGGGGCTGATTTTAGGGCTGTCTCTTTGTGCAGGCCTTGTGGCAGAGACAAGAAGTTTTTTCCCTGATGTCATGCCGGTCAATCTTTCTCCCATCCTGAAAAATGGAGTGGCTATGGGAGGTTTTACAGCTATATTGCTCAGCACCATACTTTATCTGTTTCCCAAATCACGCGCAGCGCGCAGACCCGCGCGAGACCCTGCGCGCCACGGCCCCGGGGATGGAGCCGCATC
>JAWOGL010000286.1:0-13647 GCA_046496945.1 Desulfonatronovibrio sp. | reverse complement strand
GGATGGTCATAGTCTCGGATAAATGCGGGATAGTTGACTGGCCTGAACTGGCTCCGGGTCTTGAAGTAATTAGAGCCGGTTCAGGGTTGGTTCCCAAAATAAGGGAGATAAGCGCACTGCCCGCGGAAGAACGGCAAAGACGCCGTAAAAGAGCCCGGAAATGCTGTCTGTCTTTTGTTCACAGGACAATCACTGATTGGGAGCAGGCTCTTGCTGGAGACAGTACATGAAACTTATGGTGAGTATTCACGATGTTATGCCTGAAAGCCTGGACAGGGTTGTGCGGATAACTGAATATATGGACAGCCTGCATCTTGATCCGGCGCCTCTTCTTGTCTCTCCGGGATGCGACTGGAGTCGGGAACAGCTCAGGACTTTAAAAACGCTTTTCCGCAAAGGACATGAACCTGCCGGACATGGCTGGCATCATCATACTTCAGCGTGGGGCGGCTTATATCACCGTTTGCATGGGCTGATACTGTCCCGCCGGCAGGCTGAGCATCTGGCTCTGGACAAAGACAGTCTGAAGAGAATGGTTGCTGACTGTCATGCCTGGTTCTCTATAAATAACCTGCCCGCGCCAAAGATGTATGTTCCGCCTGCCTGGGCCATGGGCGATCTAAACCGGAAAGACCTGGGGATTCTTCCTTTTCGCTGGTATGAAACCCTTTCAGGTATTTATGACAGTGCGGCGGACAGATTATATCCTCTTCCTCTGACCGGCTTTCAGGCAGATACCACAACCAGGAAAGTATTTCTGGGAGTATTCAACCGGATCAATCTCCTGGCGGGAAGACTCAAGCCGGTTGCTGTAAGGGTGGCGGTTCATCCGCATGATTTCCAGCTCAGACTCGCTGATCAGCTTCAGGGAATTCTTTCAAAAGCTGACAGCAAAATAGGAAAAAAACAAGAAAACACAGAATAATCGCAAATGTTTAAGCATCAGTCAGGGTGACAGTATTATTGCTGAACAAAAACTGATTAGTCAATTTCAGGCGCTTTGGCCATACATGGACCACGTTTCATCAAAAGCGTGTTCAAAAGACCTTCCTTCCATGTATGTCCGGGCTTCCAGACCCATCCTCTTCATTTTTTCGGGATTAGAAATCAGAGAATTAACAGCTTTCAGCAGGGCCTGACTGCTGTCAGCCTGAATAACCAGACCGGTCCTGTCGGCTATGATATTTTCCATGGGACCGCCCTGGTCAGTGACTATGGCTGGAAGGCCTGAAGCCTGGGCTTCCAGAACAACATTGCCGAAAGTGTCAGTTGTGCTGGGAAAGATAAATAAATCTGATGAGGCAAAGGCCTGAGTCAGTTCTTCGTCCTGGAGATATCCGGCAAAGGTTGCTGGATAATCTTTCAGGCTGGATTCCATTTCCTGGCGGTAAGGTCCGTCTCCCACAATAATAAGGTGAATGTCTTTTGTATACCGACAAAGTTCTTTGAATGTCTTTTCCAGTAAATCCATGTTTTTTTCTTTGGAAACCCGACCTACATACAACAGCTTGAATTCCGGGCCAATTTTATATTTTTTTTCAAAAAAACCGTTGCGTTTGGCGGGATTGAATCTTTGAATGTCCACCCCCCGGGGATAAACCTTGAGTTTTTCAGCAGGAATACCTTTAGCGGCCAGCTCATCCCGTGTGCTGCCGGAAGGAACGAAAACAGTGTCCATCTGGTTGTAATACCAGACCATGTATTTCCACATGAGCAGTTCAAGAGCGTAGTCTCCTGTAAGACAGGCGGTATATTGAGGCAGAGACGTGTGGTACGTGCCGAATATAGGCAGATTGAGGAGCCTGGACACACCAAGAGCGGCCAGCCCGATGGGCCCGGGGGTGGCCGTGTGGATATGCGTAATATTATGTTCAAAACAATAATTGATCATTTCCAGAAAAGGAGGATAAAAGAGCTTGATTTCCGGATACTCGGGAAGTTCAAATACTCCTATGGGACTAAAATTTTTAACCCGGGTTTGTTCAATAACATCCTCTTCTTCCGGTTTACAGGTAATGATGGTCATATCTTTTTGTGAACGTTGAGCTGTTGCTGACTGCTGCTGCAGAGTCAAAGCCACTCCGTTTACTTCATAATAGGTATCCGTGAAATGAGCCAGTTTGATATCAGGAGTAAGGCTTTTTATTTTTTTGTACTGATTGAATTTTTGGGTGAATTCTCTGGATAATCGGCGGTCCTGGTTAAACATGCTGTAGGCGATAAAATAGGGCGAGAGCATGGTGTACAGACTCCCGGCTGAACCCAGGGTTTGAAAAATATTCATAAAACCTGAGGAAGAGATCTGCACGAGCAGTTGTTCCATGGAATGAGCCAGAACCCTGTTGCCGGCCTTGTCCGCAAATCTGTACCATTTGGCTCCCATATGTTCATAGGGATTAACTGATGCCTTGATCAGCTTTTCGATTTCAGGATCTGTGCGGATGAGCTTTTCAGTTTCCCTGCTTAAAATCTGGTGCAGTGCTTTGGCGCTTGTTTTTGGTTTTCTCCTGGAGTTGATGAAGGAGATTATGGAACCTGTCAGGTTTTTTCGGTGCTTTTGTCCCGGATTAAGAGCCTTATCCATAAATTGCAGGAAATTGTCTTTGCCGGCCAGTTTTTCAAGATTAAATTTACTTCGGCAGAACTGATATCCTATGGAATAAAGATTGTGAGCCATGGTCCTGGGGGTGGATGCCGGGCCTTTTGCCGTGGATTTGCCTGAGCAAATCAACTTAAGAAAAGATTCAATATCGCATGCCTCTGTAACTTCCGTGAACATCCTGCCGATATTCTGAGAACTATGATCATCAGAACCGCCGGTTAGTCCCTTTTTCCAGGGATTGGCTCCCTGTGCCCTGATATTGTGTTTGTTTTGAAGATAATCAATGTCTTTGGGACCAAGGAGGCTTAGGATATAACTGAGGCTTGTATTCAGGGTTTCGTCCCGTGATCCGTTGCATTCGAAATTTTTAAAAAGGAGGAGAAGCTTTTCAAAGTTAGTAAAATTTAATTTTCCATTAATGGAAAAAAGGGGATGAGCCACAACATTAATAATACTGTGTGTATTGAGATATTCTACCAGTTCAAAAATATTTTGTCTGACCTGTTGGATATCATCATGCTGACTTTGCGTAATATTATAAGCCAGAACATGGATCTTGCACTTATCCTCAGGAAAATACGTTGTAATCTCTTCGCTTATGAACACGTTTTGGTGGTGGGCAATGTCCAGACAGCCGTCAATGCGATTGTGATCTGTAATAGTAACAAAATCCATGCCTTTTTCCAGAAGTCTTTTATAGATGAAAGCCGGTTCAGTATAACTTTCAGAACAGCCCATCTTCTGGAGTAACCATTGTGAGGGTTTTCTGGAATATTTTGAATGAACGTGCATATCCACCCGGGTAAAATTTTTCACGGGAATCCTCCTTTTTTCGTCCGTTTTTTGCTGTATTTTATCCGCCGGACAATGAAGTATCATTGCTGGAAATATCGCTTTCACTTTCCAAAGGGCTTCTTCTGTTGCGCACGAATACATTCCCAGGCTGAAGTTTTGCCAGTTTTTTGGTGCCTGCTGCCAGCTTGCTGATCTGGTTCAGGGTCATGCCTTCAAAACAATCAATTATTGCCAGTGAAATGGAAATCATGGGAAATTTTCTGTCCTCTCCGTCTCGGTTTTTGGCCTGTATATAACCACTTTTCCGGTCTTCTTCAGAATAAAAATTCTTGCAGAGGCGTTTGAAGCATCTGACGATTCCCAGACATATCCGTTCAGCTTTTTCTGAACCTGTAATGATGATGAAATCATCACCACCGACATGCCCGACAAAGTCGTCATCAAATCCATGTCTCTTAACAGACCCGGTCAAGACCCTGGCCATAAACTGGATAATCATGTCTCCCTGCTTAAATCCGTAAACATCATTGTATGCCTTGAAATTATCCAGATCAGCGTAAATAATGCTGATCTTGCGGCCATTTTTATGGATACGCGATTCTACTTGATTTTCAATGTGAGTATTGCCGGGTAAGCCGGTTAAAGGATTTACTCCCTTGGCAATTTCCACCTGAATTTTGGTCAGGGTATCCAGCATTTTCTGTACAGAAACAGTACCCAGATACTTATCCTTGTCAGTGACTATAACATGATCGAAATACTTATACTTATTTCTCTTTACTGCTTTTTTGGCCACTTCCTCCACCAGGTCCCCGGCATCGACGATCAGCGGACTGGAATCCATGAGATGGGTTACATCCCGACTGTAAAAAAGAGCCACTCCATAAAAATAGCTTAATTGCTGATCCAGATGATGACTCATTATCAGCCCGACGGGTTTATCAGCATCACAGACTACTATCGCGGATATTGGGTCGTCGTCTTCAAAGTATTTCTTGATATCGCTGATCCTGGTGTCTTTATTAACCATAAAGCTTTTGTCGGTGAGTTCGCTGATCTTCATACCTCCGAAAAATTTGGTTCTGGTCAATATTTCCCTGGGAGCGTATGAGCTGAAGTTAAATACAGGTTGCGGCTTGGGAAAGGCTGGTCTGGACAAAAAATATCCCTGACCATAGTGCGCGCCCATGGCGATAAGGGCTTCTAGCTGGGACCTGGTTTCTATACCTTCGGCAATCACCTTGCAGTTCATTTTATCGGCAAAAGTGATGACTGCTTCCACCAACGCCCTTTTAGCCGGGTTTGCTTCCACACCATGGGTCAGACTCATGTCAATCTTAATAAAGTCAGGCTTTATTTCCGCAATGGAAAACAGGCCGTTGTATCCAGCTCCCAGATCATCCACAGCAACCTGATAACCCTGTTGCCTGTAGTGATTCAGAGCTTCAAAAAACAGACTGAAATTTTTTGTACTGTGCCGTTCTGTAATCTCAAATACCACATTGTCCGGGGTCATGTTGTATTTTTCCAGGAGACGCATGGTTTCACCCGTTTTAAAATTAGGATCAGCCAGGGTTTGGGGATGAATATTCAGAAACAGCTTTTGACCATGTTCCAGCGGGCCGATACCTCTGACGGCCTGTTCTCTGCATGTTTTTTCCAGAGAAAATAAAAGTCCTGTTTCTTCAGCAAAATCAAAAAGGGCCAGAGGAGTGTGAAACTGACTGTTTTCAGGGCCCCTGGCCAGAGATTCCCATCCAAGAATTCTATTGGTCCTGAAATCCATGATGGGTTGGAGCACAACCTTGATTTTTGGTTCTTCGATGATCGACCTGAGTTCCTGGAGCAAAGGCAGTTCGTTAAAGTTGATTTTGCAGGCTGATGCCTGTCTGGCATCCATTGCAGCCTTGTAGACTGCTTCTTCGAAGGTGGAAGCACCATTATTATTGTAGATGAAAGAATACCCCATGGACAGATCCGCCTTTTGACCGGTCATGGAGAAAAGAAATTTATTAATGTTTTCCCTGATTACCGGTTTTATTTTGACTAAGAGGTTAAGAATTTCCTGGGATGTCATATACTTGGATTCAAAGATTACGATATGGCTGCAATGATCAAACTGCTTGATCCTGCGATAGGCAGGCAGATGTTCACGGCATAGACTGCCAAGAGTTCTTGATGCCTTTTCCATGGTCTGCATGACGATGCTTGAACCAAAAAAATTTTCAAACAAATGCAGGTCATTTATCTGAAAATACATCAGGGCCAGTTTGCGGCTGGAAAAAAGATTTTTGGCTATATTGGTTTTATGAAAAAGATCTTGATTTTCAAGATGAAAAGACATTGTTGATTTCTCCTGCCTGGTATAAGTATGGCGGTTTTGATTGCAATATCGTAACTAATCGTCACAGCAAGCGGCCAGTCTATGATTCCGCGGCTGACAGGGACAGTATGGTGAATAGATACGTGATATCCGAATGGTGGAAGCAATACCCGGATTTTGTTGTGATATGGTTACGGCTGGATATCTTTTGCGTAACAATAGGTTTTCAGTGAGGTTTTTCCTGCCAACTGCGGGGCGGACAGTGTGTTGAAAAAGTCCGTGTTTTTTTAATGGGCCCGGCCCCGCAGTTGTTTTGAAGATGGGGGTCAGTGAACAGGTCGTCCAGAAAAGGAATCAGGACAGGTACTCGGGAAAAAGGAGGAGGGGAGGTTGCAGGCGACAATCCATGTTTGCTACCTGGTAATCATTGTGCGTAGTATCTCCACGCACTTGCTGACACTATGACACATGGAGAACATTTTTTCATTAAATTGAATGAGCAGGTATATATCCTTAAACTGCATGTCAGACTGGTATATCCTGGCATTAAGATCGTGCTTTAAACGAAAAATTTCAGCTTTTTTATTCCGGATTTCCCGGTAACGCTGTTTGGTGCTTTCCAGATCCAGTTTTTCAAGATGGACCAGGGAGACCGTCTCTTTCAGGGCCGGACCAAGAAGAACAATCGTGTTTGCTGCCTCACTGACCATGTTTATGATATCATCCTGGAATTCGTCAGGGACTGTTATTTTTTTCATGGACAGCCAGTTTAATGCTTCCTGGGCTGAATCCAGAATATTATCCTGAGCAGAAGTATAATTTAAAACCGTGATTTTGTTCACAGGCATAAAAATATTGCGGGGCAGGTTGTTGCGGATATTACGGATATTTTTGTCGGCCTGGGATTCAAGCTCATTAAGTCTGAATTGAAGATCCTTGAATTCAACATTCTGATTCCTGTCAAGATAACACTGAAAAGAATCATTAATTATATCAACGGACTCCTCGATTTTTTGGTAGTGCCCCAGAAGTCCTTCCAAAGGGGATTTTTTCATCAGCAGATTAAAAAAGTTTAGATTCATCATGGGAGATACCTCTTGCTTTGTATATTTATTTCATGGATGGTTTTTGATGATTAATCCTGAATTTTCAAATTAAATAAATATCCATTTGAGAATCTGGAAAATAATAATCGAAGTAAAAGCGGCAATGGGAACCGTAAGTATCCAGTAACCGACTATTTTAAAAAGAACATTGAAGTTGACCGAGCTGAAGCCTTTGGCCAGACCCACCCCGGTTATGCCTCCCACGCAGGCATGAGTTGTGGAAACCGGCATGCCCAGGTTGGAGGCGATAAGTACTGTGGTGGCCGCGCTGAAATCCACGGCAAATCCCCGGGTATTGGTCAGGGTGGTAATTTTGCTGCCAACTGTGGCAATGACCTTTTTGCCCAGAAGCGCGATTCCCGTGGATAGTCCAACCCCTCCGAGAACCAGCATAAACAAAGGAATCTCAGCAGCCTGAACAAGTTCATGATGCCTGGCCAGTATATAAATTGCAGCTACAGGGCCTATGGCATTGGCGACATCATTTGCGCCGTGTGAAAGGGCGACATATGCTGAAGTCATGATCTGCATCTTGCGGAAAATTCCTTCCACTTCCTCTACGCTTTCTTCCTTTTCGCGGGTTATGCGGTTTATTATAAGCCTGCCCGCGTACCAGGCGCAAATTGCCAGAAGAGCTGTGACCATCATGGCAGCGGTTCCGGTCAAATCCAGATTTTTGCCCACAGGGGTCTTATAGATAAACGAATAACCAAGGATCAGAGCTGTGAGGCCTATCCATCTCGGGGCCCATTTTTTGGCCTGTCTGAGATAATTTTTTTTAAAGAAAATATATTTTCTGATATGCGAAAAGATAAAAAAGGCTATGCTCCCCGCAAACAGCGGAGATATGATCCAGGAAAGAACGACTCCGGACAGTACCCACCAGTTGATTACCCCGGGGCCTCCGGCAACAAAGCCAAAGCCCAGAATACTGCCTACAATGGAATGGGTTGAGGAAACGGGCAAGGCGGTTAAGCTGGCCAGAAGAACCCATAAAGATGCAGCCAAAAGAGCGGAGAACATTCCCAGCATCATTATCCTGGGGTCGGCAATATGATCGGGATTGAGAATACCTCTTGTTATTGTGGAAGTAACATGGGAACCTAGAAAAACTGCCCCCAGAAAGGTCAGGGTTCCGGCTATGACCACGGCCTGCCGGACAGTGATGGCCCTGGCCCCGACAGCGGAAGCCATGGAATTGGCCACATCATTGGCTCCAAGACTGAAGGCCATGAGAAAACCAGCGCCCATGGAAAGGTATAGAAAAAGGTCAAAAATATCCACTTGTTACACTCTACTTTTTAGGTTTGGCAGATAGTTGTCAATAATTTACAGATAAAACAGCTGTTCCTTTTAATAGTTGATGACTATGTCACCCACTTCTGTGGGCAGTGATGAAAGCAGGGTGGGGGTTTGAGTGATATGAACCATGTCTTCAATTCTTACCCCCATTTCCTCAAGATATATTCCTGGTTCCAGAGCATATATCTGTCCTTTTTTAAAGATATGATCATCGTCTTTATCAGAAAAAAAATAATTGAACATGCTTTTTCCCCGGGAATGTTTATTTTCAGGCTCGGTGGATCGGGCCGCGCACAGAGTTAGAATCGGGGGTTCGTGTATTTCAAGGCCAATACCGTGCCCCGCGGTATAGATCATATTCTGTTCGTAGCCTTTATTCCTGAAGATTTCCCGCAGCACAGTCTCCGGTCCGTATAAGCTCTGCCCCGGATTCATTACTTCCAGGGCCTTGTTTCTGGCGTTGAGAACAAGCTCGTAAATCTCCAGGAATTTTGCGTCAGGCTGTGAACCCAGATAAAACATTCTGGTGATATCTGACCAGTATCCTTTTATTCTGGCTCCGTAGTCAATCAGCAGGGGACCTGGAGCCAGCTGCGCGTCCATCCAGCGAGAAAAAGCCAGTGCGCTGTTCCGCCCGGACCTGACCCTGCATTTGGTTTCATCAGCACCCCTTATCTTGGCTTCAGCGTCAAATATTCCGGATAATTCCTTTTCGCTCATGCCTGGTCTGATATGTTTTTTAGCCTCGAGCATGGCTTGATCCGCTGTCTCGCATGCTGATTTTATATGATCAATTTCAAAACTGTCTTTCTTAGACCTCAAACCCATGATATACGGGGTAATATCAACATGATTCCTGATATTAAATCTTTCAAAAAGAAAAACACTTAAGTAATTTTGCTCAATCCCCAGCGGCTGCTCGGCTATTTTTCTGATAAAACTTTTAAGTGCGGTAGCGGGAGGAGGTTTTATGACTCCTGTATTCAGCATGTTCTGATAGACTGTTTCTGCGATATCCAGATCTCCGGGAACAACAGGAATCAGGCTGGTTTTTTCAGCCTCGGCGTAAATAGATCTGGCTGTTATAAGTTTTGGTTCACTATGGGGCGGGATTATCAGAAAAGAAGGTTCATGAGGATAAACCGAGGTAAAATAATAAATATTTTCATTGTTGTGGATCAAGATGCCAGACAACATCAGCATTCTGGCTGTTTCCTGTATTTTATGCAGTCTTTTCCAGCCGGTCATGATTGTTTTTTCAGCCATTGTTAACTTCTTTTGAAAAAAGATTTCCAGCTGAAAGCCGGTTCAAAATTTTGATAATAATAGGGCAGAAAAGGAACTGCTCCCCATTTGGCTTTGAATTTTTCAATGCCGGGATTTACTCCAAGCCCCATGTTCATAAAATATTTACCCTGATTATTTATCTCGTTTATTGCCTGTTCCAGCATCAGATCGTTTATTCCGGGAATTTTTTCTGACTCTGCATGGGTAATGTTAAAAAGATAAAATCCATAAGGGCCTGGTCCGCAATGAAAAACACTGAATCCCGTCAGACTGTTATCCTTGCGCAGTCTGGCTTCAACAAGAATACTTCCTCCGGATTGCCAGAGATAGTCAGGCAGGCGATGAAAAAAAACAGTTTTTTCCCGATCAAAATTTTTCTTCCTAATAAAACTTTCCAAAACACGCAAATGTTCCCTGGTGAAAGTATCGACTTTTCTTATGTAAACACTTTGTGACGCCCTTTTAAACATGTTGCGCAGTTTGGCATTTTTGCTGATTTTGCTCAGCTCAAGACAAAAATAAAAGTCATTTTCATAACTTGTGCATTTATAAGCGGGTATGTTCAGCCGTAGAGGGGAAATGACTTTTATTAATGAGGGCTTAAGTTTTGAAACCAGCTCAATAACATGATCCTCAATACTTTGAACGCTTGCCTCAGAGTTCAGGGGATAAGCTATTATATGTATGGTTCCTGAATGGAGATAATAAACAAGATCCTCATCCTGAAAAGGTTCTGCATCGGAAAAAGGGCAGAAATATTCAGGAATATGCTCAGGCACATAAGGACCTGAAGAAATATAAGAATTGATTCCGCTGTCTGGCATGGATCAGTTTTGCCACCGGATTTATATGGTTTTCTGCAAGCATAATTTAATAAAATAACTGCTGATTTTCATATCTTCAGGTAACCAGCCCGGTTTCCCCGGGCTGATATTTGACTTGGGCAAGGCATACCTATATTTTCCGCAAACCACAATAAGACTCTGCATTGCAACATTTCGATGCCCGGACAGGCTCCACCCTTTCAATGCAAGTCATAAGTCGTGCTGAATAGTAACGAACAACCCGATGTACGCTGCTGTCTCAACCAGGTCCCGCAGCAAAACTTTTAACCATAAGAATAAGGCAGATTGATGAATCAGAAAGAAATTACTGTTTCACCTGAAACAACTCATATCGGCTGGATAGGAACAGGGGTTATGGGCTTGCCTATGTGCAAGCATCTGCTCCAGGCAGGCTATGGAATAACTGTCTTCAACAGGACCAGGGAAAAAGTTGAACCTCTGGTTAAGGAAGGCGCAAAATGGGCTGATAATCCCGGGGAAGTAGCCGGAGCTTCGGATATAATATTTACTATTGTTGGATTTCCTCCAGATGTTCGCCGTGTCTATTTTGATGATGACGGAGTGCTGGCAGGTCTGAAACCCGGTGGAATCTGCGTGGACATGACAACAACCAGCCCCAGTCTGGCTGAGGAAATAAGTTGTATGGCCGCAAAAAAGCAGGGGGTTGCTCTGGATGCTCCTGTTTCCGGAGGAGATGTGGGCGCCCGCAACGCAACCCTGTCTATAATGGTTGGGGGAGAAAAGCAGGCTTTCTATTCAGTGCTTCCTCTTTTTGAACTTATGGGAAAAAACATTGTTTACCAGGGACCGGCCGGTGCAGGCCAGCATACCAAGATGTGCAATCAGATCGTAATTGCCGGAACCATGATCGGAGTATGCGAAAGCCTTTTGTATGGGGTAAAAGCGGGCCTGGATCCATCCACGGTAATGCAGTCCATAACCAGGGGCGCTGCTGGCTGCTGGGCCCTGGAAAATCTTGTGCCGCGCATTCTTAAGGATGACTGCAGCCCGGGCTTTATGATTGACCATTTTATCAAAGATATGGGCATAGCCTTGAAAGAATCACAGCGGATGGGAATAATTCTCCCCGGTCTCAGCCTGGTTGAAAGTATTTATAAAAAAGCTTCAGCCCTGGGATATGGGACTTCCGGGACTCAGGCCCTGTATCAGGCGCTTTTTGACCTGCAAAAGGATTTGTAACTGTTCAACATCCGGGATGGCATGGTCGCAATATGAATAAGACGGACGCGGACAAGTCAGATCCGGACTGTTTTATGGATGGGGTCGGAATTTTGGCAAAGTGTTAAATGGTGGGCAATGCAGGACTCGAACCTGCGGCTTCCAGCTCCGGAGGCTGGCGCTCTATCCACCTGAGCTAATTGCCCGCCAGGGGAAGTGGTACTCTTATTCTTCAGGTTGATGGATGTCAAGTTGAACACTATCTGAGGCGTAAAATAAGCCTGCTGACATTTCAGGGCAGGGCGGTTGCGGCTGTTGATTATGAAAAAAATCACAATGTATTTTTTTCCGGCCTACTTGATCTATTTTGCGCGAAATTTTTTTCAATCAACCAATTCAAGAGGAGGAAACGCGTGAAGGTTTTTAAAAATAATGATGTGCTGGGTACAACAAATAGAGGTAATCCCGCGGAATCAGGGTTATGCACTCTGTGCCGGGCTGATTGCGCGGGGAAATGTGAAACATGGCTTTCCAGCCTTATCGGCAGACAGGCTCTTTATCCTCGCGGTTACGGAAAAGTAACCGCAGGCAGTGATAATATCACACACGTCGGGGTGTCATACAATTCCCTGCGTATACAGGGCCATAATTACGGAGCATGGGATCTGCCTTCCCAGACAAGCCATGATCCGGATAATTGTTTATTTTCCATGGTTAATGTGGAGACTGCTTTTGGCAAAGACGGGCAGATAAAGGCCAGATTACCCATTATGACCGGTGCTCTGGGTTCCACCAGAATTGCAGAATCATATTGGAGCTCTTTTGCCATTGGCGGCTCTCTGGTAGGCATTCCAATTGTCATAGGAGAAAACGTAGTGGGTGTGGACCGCCATTCAGTCATGTTTGACGGTAAAATCATATCAGCTCCGGAACTGGACAGGCGCATAGAAGTTTATCAGCGCTACTATGACGGTTATGGGGCGATTATTGTTCAGCTGAATGTTGAGGACGGCAGGAACAAAGTGGCTGAATATCTGGCAGAAAAATATGGGGACAAGATTATAATCGAACTCAAATGGGGACAGGGTGCCAAAGATATCGGCGGAGAAATTGAAGTGCACAGTCTGGAACACGCTTTGTTCCTGAAGGAAAGAGGGTACATGATTGATCCTGATCCTGATCTTGAAGAAGTGCAGACAGGGTTTAAACACGGCAATATCAAGTCTTTTGCCAGACACAGCCGCCTTGGATATACTGATTTGAATTCTTTTGACCAGGTTCGTCAGGATTTCAAGTCCAATGTTGACTATCTGCGCGGTCTTGGCTTCAGGGGAATAACCCTTAAAACCGGTGCTTACGGAATGGAAGCTCTGGCCATGGCAATTAAGCTGGCTGGAGAAAATGATATAGACCTTCTGACTATTGACGGCGCAGGCGGGGGAACCGGAATGAGTCCCTGGAATATGATGGAATCATGGGGTGTTCCCTCAATTCTTCTTCATT
The DNA here is from genome assembly GCA_046496945.1 of Desulfonatronovibrio sp. Lineage (GTDB taxonomy): Bacteria > Desulfobacterota > Desulfovibrionia > Desulfovibrionales > Desulfonatronovibrionaceae > Desulfonatronovibrio. The sequence continues at coordinate 705 of JAWOGL010000286.1, read as the reverse complement.
CCAAGGCTTATGAATATGCTGAAATCATGAGTAATAAAGGTGAAAATGTGCCGGATCTTTCTTTTGCAGGAGGTTTTTCCAGGGAAGACCATATTTTCAAAACCCTGGCCCTGGGCGCTCCGTTTACCAAAATAGTCTGTATGGGCAGATCTCTTATGATTCCGGGGTTTCTGGGTTCCAATATCCAGGGAGCTCTTGAGCCGGGCAAAAAAGAGCAGGTCCACGGAAACTGGGACAAACTGCCCAAAACCGTATCCGACATCGGAGTCAGCGCTGATGAAATATTTGCCGGATATTACGATGTCCTGAAAAAAGTGGGCAAAAATGAGATGGCTAATATTCCTTACGGAGCAATAGCTTTATGGACTATGACCGACAAGCTCAAGGCAGGGCTGCAGCAGTTTATGGCCGGAACCAGAAAGTTTTCAGTGTCTGGAATTTCACGTCAGGACATTGCCTCGGCAAACCGGGAAACTGAACGGGAGACCGGCATTCAGTTTATTACCGATGCTCTGGACAGGCAGGCCAGAGAAATACTCAATTCCTGAACAGATTCCCTTTATCCTGCTGTTCGTATCTATTCACTATATATTATGATCAGCACTGAATCTAAGACCAGCCCCCGGTTCATGTTTCGCCATTGATGCGATGTTTGACCGTCGCAGGTTCCGTTCAGGCAAACCATACACATTAAAAACTGCCGAT
>JAWOGL010000250.1:0-10293 GCA_046496945.1 Desulfonatronovibrio sp. | reverse complement strand
CCCTGGAAGGCAGGCCCTGCCGCCGACGGGCCGGAGTACAAAACCGCAGGGACAGGGGCTATGATCTACATTCTCTGGCTCAGCATGCCCTGGACCACCAGGAGATGGATACCGTCCTCCAGGCAGTGGGCCGGGTGCGGCCCTATACCAAGCCGAGGGAGATTATTACCTTTCAGTGCGCCGGACATCCTGAGCTCGACTATACCAGGGAATTTACCAGTATAGGCGCGGCCAGGGACTATTTCAACATACCGGCCAGCAGGACCAGGAAGACCGCCTCACTCTGCAGTCAGATTCAGGATGCCAGAAAGAAAGGATTAAAACAACGCGAGGCCGCCTCCCTGCTGGAGGTGAGCCTGAGAACAATCAAACGGTACTGGAATAAAAAGGTGCCACCAATCCTTATAGAAAATTCCTTATAAGGGAAAACGGCACCCTCAACATGGTGAATATGATGAACCTATTACCAGCCTGGGACGAAAGAATACGGCATTTCGAGCCGGAACCGGTCTGCAGGACTGTAGACTACGGCCTGAAAAAATCTTCACGTTATTACGCCGGACGGACCAGCTTTATTGACTCACGGGATAAGGCCCGGGCCATGCTCGAATTTGCCTTGCAGCGGCCTCTTTCCCATATCGGTTTTGATACCGAGTTCCGTTATGACCGGCCGGGAGTGGTAATCGACAAGAACAATACAGCCCAGGACCAGAACAGCATCAGGCCGCTCCTGCTGTCCCTGGCCCTGGCCGAGAGAGCCGAGGACGGCGGGGGCCGATTGTACACCTTTGTTGTTGATCTGAGTGTGCCGGAATTATTGCCTGTTTTAACGGAGCTGTTCCGGATTCCAGTCCCCTTCTGTGCCCATTTTGCCAAAGTGGAACTTTTCTGCCTATGGCAACTTGACCTGCCGGAACCGCCGATCCTCTGGGACACCTTTATATTCGAGAAACTCCTGTATCTGGGGCAGCATCATCATAAATACAAGCTACAGAAAAAAATGGATGATATAGAACAGATCCGGGCCAAAGAAGAGGTAAAGGAAAAGGAATTTTTCAGTTTTTCTCTGGTCGCCACCTGCCAGCGCTATGGCGTACCCCATGGGATGAGGACGGAAAAAGAACGGCTTCAGAAGTCCTTTCTGACACATTCCGACACGGCATCTTTCTCCAGGGAGCAGGTTGAGTATGCTGCTGAAGATGCCGTGGCAGCCGGCACCCTCTATCCCCTCCAGATTCAGCAAGCAGTGCAGACGAGCCTGCTCCACCATTGCCAGACAGTGGAAATGACCTGGGTAATGACCAATGCCCGGATTGAGTGGACCGGAGTGCGGGTGGATGGGAAGAGGCGGGATCAGGCTTTTACCCGAATTGACAGGCAGTTGAAAAAGCTGAAAGAATTCCTGGCAGCCGAATATGGTATCCACAACGTCCAGAGTCATAAACAGCTGAAAGAATTTTTCCGGAGCAGCGGACTCCTGGAGAAGTTTCAAAAAGGCGGCAAAGTGAGCTTCGACAAAAAAATATTGAAGAAAAACGCCGGACTGCATCCGGCAATCGATCTGTTGCGGGCGGCCCGGCGAGCCTCTGATCTTCTGGCAGACCGTCTTCTCTGCCCGGAATTTGTCAGCAGAGATGGCCGGGTTCGGGCTGAGCACCGCCAGCTCGGCACCGACACAGGCAGGCAAACCAGCCGCTGGCCCAACTTCCTGGGACTGGACCGGGTACTCAGACCCCTGGTTATTCCTGAACCCGGCTTCGGGATCGGAGAAGTGGACTGGAGCCAGGTTGAAGTAGGAGTGGCAGCCGCCATTTACGGTGATGATGAATTGATCAGAATGTTTAATTCCGGGGATGTCTATTCTGCCATGGCCCAGCATTTCTTCCGGGATGAGCTGCCGGAAGAGGACCGCACCGCTGCCGGTACGGAGTTCAAGGCGAAACACAAAACCCTGCGTAACCAGATGAAGTCCTGCACCCTGGGAATCATCTACGGCATCACCCCGGTGGGTCTGGCCCAGAACCTGGGAACTACCAGGGCCAGGGCTGCAGATCTGCAGAAGCGATTTCTGGATATGTTTCCCCGCCTGAAGACCGCCCTGACTCTGGCAGCGAAGTGCGGGGCCATCAGAGGATATGCCGATACCATAAGCGGCCTGAAGCGTTACAGGGCCAACAAAGGTGAAGCGACACGATGGGAGCAGAACTGGTTGACCAACCATCCTGTTCAGGGCAGTGCAGCCGTGATATTTAAGGCCGCCGGCAACCGCCTGGACAGACTCTACCGGCAGTATGGTGCCCGGATCATCCTGCCGCTTCATGATGCCTTTATTTTCGAGGTCCCGTCAGACCACCTGGAAACGGTGGCAGAACTCACTGCAGGAGTAATGTGCGGCACACTCCAGGAGTATTTTCCGGGGTTGATCCCTCAAGTGGATACCAATATTTCCAGACCGGACTGCTGGAACAAGGATGGCAATGACAGTGAACTTGATCACTGGATTGAGAGTCTCAATGATCTGATGGATAGTGGAGACCTGGGCGACAAGGAGTCAATAAATGGATTATGACATGCGACTCAAAGGCAAGAACCACCCTGAAACTGGCTTATTACAGGCCGAATAGGCTCGGCAGAAATGCGACCTTTGACCACAAGGTGTAGACAATTTCAAGTTGCTGTTATTAAAGCATTTTTTACCATAAAAGAACATGCATTCAATGGCAGTTCACCTGATGATTACGGATAGAGTTGGAGGAACAAGTTTTATGTCTGGAGGGGAAGATGTTTCAGGAACGAAAAACCAGAGTGGATGAAGCAAGAACAATCGACATCCTTGATCTTCAGCGCGAGGGTATCTTTAAGACAGGGACGGCCGGCAGGTGGTCTGTATCCTGGTCCAGAAATGGCAGGGTGGTTGCCTCTATCTCCTATCAGCTGGAAACCGGTAATAACGGACCCTTGGGGCTGCGATTTATATACACCATCACTGATCGTCAAACAGGTGCTAAGAGAGACTACAACTACATTATCCCGGTGACATCTACTCCCTGCAACTATGGCGGCAGACGCTGGTGGTTTGTCTGCCCCCTCATTGTCAATGGCAGGTCCTGCCGGCGGCGGTGCCGGATTGTCTACCAGCCGCCAGGTGCAGGATACTTTGGATGCCGTGAGTGCCATGAGCTGACCTATGAAAGCAGGCAGCGGCACCGGGAAAAATTCTATGAAGGGTTCCAGAAACCTTACAAGGTAGCGCAGGCAGCCCAGGAAGAGCTTGCCAGGACAAGATCATGGGCCAAAAAAGAGAAGATCTGGATAAAACTGATCCGCGCCCAGGCTGTTCTTGACAATTATGAAAAAAGTCTGACCGGACGGAGTCCCAAAATAACCTATAAGGAGGAATAGCATATGGTTTCCCAAAAACAGAGACAGGCCAACGTCAGTAATGCTCAGCTCTCAACCGGGCCGTCTACAACGGAAGGCAAATCTGTAGCAGCCCGTAATGCCATCAAACACGGCATCTTTGCCAGGGATCTTGTAATCACTGCCGGCGATGGCCGGGAAGATGAACTTGAATATCATGAACTGCTGGAGGAGCTCAAAAAGGACCTGGCCCCTGTGGGCCGGATGGAAACACTCCTGGTGGAAAAGATTGCCGTCAATTACTGGAGGCTGCGGCGACTGGTGCGTCATGAAACCGGGGAGATCAGAGAACGGCTGGACGATTACAGGGAAAATTCATTGAAACAGCAGTACAGAGGCCCTTTTTCTTCCAGACCCCCTGATCTGGAATATTTAAGTTTCAATGATGAAATTACAGATGCCGAGTATCAGGAGCAGCTCTACAAGGTTGCTGGGATGAAGAGTTCCGGCTTTAACATTTCAGAAGATAAGGCGGCCCTGGAATATGTTCTCCGGTGGCGTCTGGAAAGAGGGGATTATGATTTTACTGATAAAGATTTTGAGGCTGCAAAACAGTATGTATCCGGTCTCTCCCCCCAGATGAAAGGGAAGCTTCGCAAGGAAATGCTCGAAGAGGCTGAACAGATGCTCGTAGAGATGGAAGAGGTAAGAAACTGGCAGGTTAAATTCGACCGGCTCCAGAAGGCCAAGTCCCTGCCGCTGGAAAGAAACCTCAAAAATATCATCAAATATGAAAATTCCCTGGAACGTTCCATCTTCCGGAACCTGGCCTCATTGAAAAGCCTGCAGGAGACCAGACCCAAGAAAGAGGATAAGGACAACGACCTGCTTGAGCTGCCTGATTCGGGTAAGTAAATGGGTTCGTTTTTGAAAAATACTTATTTTGCCAGCCTTACGGCTGATAACATTATGATTGATATAGCCTGAAAACCGTAATACTATTATTACACCTTGCTTGAGAATAGCAAACCGGTCAGGATACATCCGTCTGAATAACCATTGGTGACAAGGAGGCCCGTCTGCCATGAATGACAATCAGCAAACACCGTCCCGGCAGAAAGCCGTTATCTACGCCAGAGTATCTTCCAAGGAACAGGAAAAAGAAGGTTACTCCATCCCCTCTCAGCTCAAGCTCCTCAATAAATATGCTGCTGATAATGGGCTGCAGGTAGTCCAGGAATATGTGGATGTGGAAACAGCCAAGAAATCAGGCCGGGCCGGTTTCGCAGAAATGATCCAGTTTCTGAAAAAGGAAGCGAAGTCCAGAAACACTGCCCCCTGCCGGACCGTGCTGGTGGAGAAGACAGACCGGCTTTACCGCAACCTCAAGGACTGGGTCATCCTGGATGATCTCAGTCTGGAGATCCATTTCATCAAAGAAAATGTCAGCATCTCCCGGGATTCCAGGTCTTCGGAAAAGTTCATGCACGGCATCAAAGTGCTGATGGCCAAGAATTACATAGACAACCTGTCCGAAGAAACCAGAAAAGGGATGCTGGAAAAGGCGGAACAGGGAATTTACCCCTCCTATGCCCCCTTGGGGTACGTCAATGTCAAATGTGGCGATAAAAACTTTGTCCAGCCTGACCCTGAGCTCGGCCCCCAGGTCCGGCAATTATTTGAATGGTATGCTACCGGCAACTACTCCCTGCTCGATCTGACCCGAAAAGCCCAGCAGGAAGGTTTTGCCTTTAGAAAGAGCGGCAAACAGGTTCCCAAAAGTGTCGTCCACAAGATACTTAAGAACCCCATGTATTATGGGGAGTTCCGCTGGGCCGGGAAAATGTATAAAGGTTCACATGAACCCCTTATAAGCCGGGAGCTCTTTGACCGGGTTCAGGAGACCATGGCCGAGAAAGGCCGCAGGAACACCAAGCAGCAGAAACATAACTGGCCCTTTCAGGGCCTATTGTCCTGTGGTCACTGCGGCTGCGCCCTGGTCGCTGAGATCAAGAAAAAGAAGTATGTTTACTATCACTGCACCGGCAACAAAGGCAAATGCCAGGAGAAATGGGTCAGGGAAGAAGAAGTGGCCCGCCAGTTCGGTCAGGCGATCAGCGCTCTTAAATTAGACGATGAGGTGCTGGACTGGGTGATCGCCGCTCTCAAGGAAAGCCATGCTGATGAGAAAAAGTACCATGACGGGAAAATAGCTGCTCTCCAGGCCCAGTATGATAAGCTGCAGAACAGGCTGGACGCCATGTATGACGACAAGCTTGACGGCAATATAGACCAGGAATTTTATGACCGTAAAAGTGCAGCCTGGAAAAAAGAGCAGGATGAAATAATCCGCAAACTGGAACGGCACCAGACTGCTAACAGGGCCTATCTGGACGAAGGGATAAAATTACTCGAACTCGCACAACGTGCCGTAATTCTTTACGAAAAACAGACAAACCAGAAAAAGCGCCGGATCATCAATTTCGTGTGTTCGAACTCCACCTGGAAGGATGGCCGCCTCCAACCCAACTACAGACAACCATTCGATATCCTTGCAGAAAAAAGCCTGGCCTACAGACAAAAAAAGGCCGTTTCTCCGGAGAAAAACGGCCCTGGTCTATTCTGGCTCCCCGGGCCGGACTCGAACCAGCGACAAAGTGGTTAACAGCCACTCGCTCTACCTGCTGAGCTACCGGGGATCTTTATTAAGAGATATATAGCAATTTGTTTTTTTTTCGTCAACTGTTTTGTTGACTAGGGGACGCCCTTAACTTATTAACTTCCGACCAGTTTTAGCCCCTCTCTTTTGGCAATCTCGGCTCCACGAGTAAATAGTTGGCATCAATCTTGATAAAGATACAGACCAAGCAACTCACTATCCTCAGACCTGTAGAAGCCCATCCTTTGGGGCGGCTGAAATTCATCTCTCCCCTCCATACCTCGTCACCCGCAGACGTTCTTTCCCTGTCCATTCCGATATCCGATCTTCATATCAGGAAAAAACTGGACAAGGACAAGGTCTGGGTGCTCCACGCCTTAAACAGATCTATCCGGCAGGCCTTGGCAGCCGGTATTCCCTATGTTTCCCTGGGGTTTGGAAATGCCGGCCGGGCAGGACTTTCATTTCTGGAAAAAGTGGTCCGGGCCCCGGCAATGCCCGCTTCGAGGAAGTTAACAGGGGATAAGGCTAAAAATAAATAGACATTCAGGCAGCCTGGCATTCAGGCAGCCTGGTATGTTTTCACTTCCTCTGTCAAACGATCGGCAAGCCGGTCCTCTTCAACCTCGAGATCGTAGTCCATTTGCAGCCCAAGCCAGAACTGAGGAGACATTCTGAAATAATGGGCCAGGCGCAGCGCCGTATCAGCAGTTATTCTTCTTTTCCCGTGGACGATTTCATTGATCCGGCGTGGAGGCACACCTAAATCCGTGGGGAATCCAGTCGCAGTTGCAAGAAAACCGATCAATTGGATTTTCTTTCCATACTCAGGCTCCTGGATGCCGGATCCGTCATCCCGGACACGATCCGGGACCGGCATGACGGAGTGACGAATGCTGCACTGGTAAGTGATGTTGCAGGGTTAATAACGTTACCAGATTTTTTACTTTTAATTTCGTGTCATTCTGCATTTTCGTGGTAAACTAAGTAACGATAATAGAATTTTCCAAATAAAAATCAACACAACTTAATCAAGCCAGGAAGTCTCCAGCAGGTCCGATGCCTGAACAGCAGCGGCTTATCATCATCAATCATCCGGTTTATCTGGACCATGATACCGGCGGAAATTACCATCCGGAAATTCCCGGGCGATTGACCTGTATATTGGATCATCTGAATTCAACTCCCCTTGCTGCAAACATAACTATCCAGGAACCGCGTAAGGCTGAATGGGAATGGTTAACCATGTTTCACCAGGAAAATTACCTCCTGCGTTTTGAAGAAGCAGCTCTTTCCGGTAAAACATTTATCGATCATCCTGACAACCAGCTGAGTTTTGACTCCTTTGAAGCCGCCCTTTTTTCAGCCGGTGCAGGCCTTACCGGAGTTGATCTTCTGGAAAACGGGGAAAATTCGGTTTTCTGCGCAGTGCGTCCTCCCGGCCATCATGCAGAAAAAAATATCTCTCTGGGTTTCTGTTTTTTAAACAATGTTGTTATTACAGCCAGATACTGGCAAAAAAAATACGGCCGCACCAGACTGGCGATAATTGACTGGGACGCCCATCATGGTAATGGAATCCAAAGCGCCTTTGAAGAAGATCCTGATGTTCTTTATATAAGCCTGCACGAACACCCAACTTACAGCTTTCCCGGCACCGGCTATTCCGAGGACATCGGTTCCGGGGCCGGCAGGGGGGCAACCCTTAATATTCCTCTGCCTCCAGGTTCCGATGACAGCAAAGTCTTACAAGCAGTCTCTACTCAGATAGAACCGCTGCTTTCTGATTTCTCTCCTGAAAGGATAATAATAGCTGCCGGTTTTGACGGACACCTGAATGATGATATGTCGGGGCTGGCCTACTCCACCGATCTCTACGGCCTATTGGGCCGTTATGCCGCGGACTGGGGTCTGAAATACGGACAGGGCAAGACCCTTTCTATCCTGGAGGGCGGCTATCATCTGCCCAGCCTGGCTGCCAGTGTGGGTACTTATCTTAACTCATTAAATATATGCTAAAAAACTTGTAAAAGAGGTGTTCCCATGTTTATTACGGAATATATGACAGTCCCCCCGGTTTCAATATCACCGGAAACCTCTATTTCCGAAACCAACAAGTTATTAAAAAAAAATAATTTTCGCCATCTGCCGATAGTGGATGATGATAACCGGCTAATCGGCATGGTGACCGATCGCGATATCCGCTCAGCCTATCCATCCAACATTCTTTCCCCTGAAGAGATAAAAACATTTTTAGCTGAACTGGAAAATACGCCGGTAAAAAACATTATGAGCTCTCTCCGGTTCAAATTGACTCTCTTTTCCACCCTGGATGATGCCCTGATAATTCTGGATCGGGAAAAAATAGGGGCGATACCGGTGGTAAATGAAACAGAGGAACTTATGGGGATGTTTTCTATCCGTGATCTTATTGCGGCTTACCGGAAAATTTTCGGTCTGGGCGAACGCGGGTCTGCAATGATAGTGGTAGAACACGATGGTAAACGGAAACCCCTGTCACGAATCGCCAATATCCTGGAAAAAAACAGAATTCGTTTTACCAGGATGATCCGCACAGAGGCAGCCGATGGTAAGCCGGGAAGAATATATCTCAGGGTAAACACCTACAATATCAGTGCTGTTCACAGTGCCCTTCGTGAAGCAGGTTTCAAAGTCGTCCTGCCTGAATATCCCAGTTGATACTTTACTCCGGGCCGAAACACCGACAGAAAAACTGTAGGATCCGATTCCGAGCTGATTCCAGCGGCCGCCTCCCGGACCTTCACAGGTTCACCGTTCACCGACAACGGACAACGTGATGAAGGTACTTCGAATAATGGAATGTTGGAAAATTGGTTAAATCCGAACGGGAACCCGGCACGATTAGCTGTCAGCTATGAGCTATAAAGCTGTTGCGCTGGATGTGGGATAGGCTCAAATTCTGGGGCACGCGCTTACTCACGATCTTTCATAATGAAATCGACACTGGATGACCGTCACTTCGGCATCGTCAAATGCATACACAAGGCGGTGTTCTTGGGTTATACGACGAGACCAGTAACCTTGGAGATCGAAGCCCAGCGGTTCCGGCTTTCCGATGCCTGATGTAGGATCTTTACAAATATCCAAACACAGTTTTATGATTCGCTTGAGAATCTTTGGGTTGTTGTCTGCCCACCAAGCAAGATCATCTAAACCGGTGTCAGTCCAAGTAAGCTTCAACATCGATGCTTTTTGTCTTTCCTTCTTTATGTTGCTGAATGCCTTGTCTAAGGCGTTCGGCGTTGGCTGGACTGCGAAGAAGATGAAAGGTTTCCATCACACTTCTGTACTCGGTCCCATCGACAAGTATAACCTCCCTACCCTCATCCATAACCACAGAGATGGGCTCCTGATCGTCTGCTACACGGACAAATACGTTTCTGAGTCTTTTTTCAAATTCATTTATTGTGATATATTCCATTACTGCCTCCAACGAAATAGGCGCAAGTCTTTAAATTTATTTTTTATTTCTCGCCCGAGCTATTCCTCGGACTCCGCAACCGTGCGGGTCTTATAATGGTGGTTGCCAGCTAACTCCATCCTTCAAGATATTCCAAATCCCATCATCGTTGTCAACCAGTTTCCCCCCTTTTTCTCTAATGGAGGACGTTCCTCAGTTTTGAAGTTGTTGTGGACGAGCGTGGGTGAGGAAGATGGTTTCACAGGGCAGGCAGAGGCACGGAGAACAAGGAGGTTGGTCTCAGACAGGGTTTTCAAGATTCACAGGTTCAGACATTCAAAGGTTCAGGGTTAACGCGCAATGGATGCCGTGTACATATGTCCTCATCTTTTTCGGTTTTGATAATGGGAGCAGAGATTTGCCTATTTCTGCAAATTTAGATATTCCAGCTGCGGTAGGAAATGGAACTAATTCCGATGGAGTTTCAATTACAGATGTAACAAACTCGTTTAATCCAACCCTTGGGCCAACACGTTCAACCAGTGATACCGATTTGAATTTGAGTTTTTCAACTGCCAATCAGTTTAACCTAGAAAACAACCGTAAAATTGGATACCAAGCCGCCTTTTCTTTACGGAATACGGTTGAGTACTTTGAAGATTTTGAACAAAACTTTTTCTTTAAACCAGCCGAATCTAATCAGTTTCAAATCATTCCTAACCGTACCCAAATCGGAGACGTAGGAATCCGAAACAACTTAATGAGCGTTCTCGCAGGTTTAAGCTATCAGACCGAACAATCGAAGTATAAGTTTGACATTATTCATTTGCAA
>JAWOGL010000171.1:0-16620 GCA_046496945.1 Desulfonatronovibrio sp. | reverse complement strand
AGGCAGAACACTGCCCAAAGAGACTGATTGTGCTTCAGGGCCAGATCCTGGGCATGGATAAGGGCCCAATTGTCATTGATTCTCTGGTCTCTGCTCATCCAGTACACAACCGGACCCTCAGAGACAGTTCCTGAATTCAGTATTTTTATTCTTTGGGGATTCACGCGCATAACTTGCTGTTTCCTGGAATTTGTATATAGATGTTTTCCATGCTTACAATCAAGTGCTCCGGATGTAAACGAAAGCTTTGGAAGTATAGAAAAGTCGGTCCAGGAGAGGTTCTTCGCTGTCATAAATCCAGAATAACCAGAAAATTTGATTATGTGGACAAAGAAGACAGAGTCTGTTGTCTTTGCGGTCAGACGGTCGGTATAGATAAAGGAAGTCATTACAAGATGATTGCCAGGGCATTTACCTATTCAGGAGAAAAGGATAATAGATGAGTAATTATTCACCTTTGCTCAGGACTTAAATCAAAAGACTGGAGCCTGTCCGGGTTTCGAATGCCGGCAATGTTTGACCGGCGACGGCTGCGTTAGGCAAAGCCAGCATTTATTATGCTAAACCACAAATAGACAGGTTTTGCCTTACGGAGCCGCGACAGGGAGTTTGCGGGCACAAGAAAGCCGGACAGGCTCCAGGATAAAAAACATGGTGAACGGATACATAGATGATTCAAAGGCCCCTGATGTCGGATGTCAGGGCAAGGAGACGTGAAATGACCGGTTGGGGTGAGAATGAACATGATGTTTCCGGGCAGAACACAATCAACCCTGAAGAACTGCTGAAAAGTGAACAGCGTTTCAGACGGATCATTGATGGACTGACTGATTATCATTACACGGTTATTGTGAAAGACAACCAGGCGTTTAAGACTGTTCATAATCAGGCCTGTTTTTCTGTGACCGGCTACACAGAAGAAGAATTCGCTGCTGATGAGTACCTGTGGATCAATATGGTTGTTCCGGAAGACCGTGATATGGTGTTGAAACAGATTCATCAGACCCTGGCCGGGGAAAAAGAACCTTCTTCAATTGAACATCGCATTATTCACAAGGATGGGAGCGTGCGCTGGGTCAAAAATACCATTGTTCCCGTGAGGGATGGTCAAGGCCGGCTGGTGGCCTATGACGGACTTATCAAGGATATCAGCAGGCGCAAGGAAATGGAGCAGGCCCTGCGTGACAGCGAATCCAGGGTCCGCAACAAGCTTTTGACCCTTGTTTCCCCGCAGGGAGATATCAGTAGTCTGGATTTGGAAGATATCATTGACGTGGAAAAACTCCAGCTGTTAATGGATGATTTTTACAGCCTTATAAAAATCGGCAGCGCAATTGTGGATATTAAAGGTAAAATCCTGGTGGCCACAGGCTGGCAGGATATTTGTACGAAATTCCACCGGGTCAATTCTCAGGCATGTAAAAACTGCCTGGAGAGTGATATTGTTTTGTCGGGATATGTTCCTCCGGGAGAATTCAAACTTTACAAGTGCAAGAATAATATGTGGGACATGGCCACACCTATAGTGGTGGGAGGAAAAAGGCTGGGAAATATTTTTCTGGGGCAGTTTATCTTTGCTGATGAAGAACCGGATATTGAAATCTTTAAAGCCCAGGCAAAACAATACGGTTTTGACGAACAGGAATACCTCGCAGCCCTTGACCGGGTTCCCAGGTTCAGCCGGAAAACCGTTCACCAGACCATGACTTTTTACGCCACGCTGGCCAACCTGGTGTCTGAGTTGAGTTTCGGACATATAAAACTGGCCCGGGCCATGCACGAAAAAATAAGAGCAGAGGAAAAGCTGAAACGGCTTAATTCCCAGCTTGAACAGAGCATCGCGGACAAGGACAAATTCTTCTCCATAATAGCCCATGATTTAAGGTCTCCCTTCATTGGTTTTCACAATTTCATCAGGTTGATGGATGAGCATCTCGATGACATGAGCCAGGATGACATCCGGAAACTGACCTCTGATATGAAATCAAACGCGGATAATCTTTATAATCTGCTGAATAATCTTCTGGAATGGGCCCGGGTTCAGAGGGGGCTCATCAGTTATAAACCGCAGCCCCTGCTGCTTCGGGAGCTTGTGAACATCAGTGTTGATCTGGTCAGGCCCGGAGCCCGGCAGAAGGAGATCAGCCTGGAGGCTGAAGTCCCTGAAGGACTCAAGGTCATGGCGGACAAGGCCATGGCTTCCACTGTAATGCGCAATATCCTGTCCAACGCGGTTAAGTATACCAGGCGCAAGGGCAGGATTTCGGTTCACGCTGAAAAAGATAAGGCCATGATCAGGGTTTCTGTAAAGGATGACGGCCTGGGAATGGATGAAAAGACTCTGTCCAGGCTCTTTACCGAAGACAAGAAATCTTCAGTAAAAGGTACTGAAGGAGAAAGAGGCACAGGCCTTGGTCTTCTGCTGTGCCGCGAATTTATTGAAAAGCACGGAGGGCGGATCTGGGCTGAAAGCACGCCCGGCCAGGGATCAGCGTTTATGTTCACTCTGCAAGAAGCAGATAAAGAGAATAATGAATAACAGGCCTGACTGGTGTTGAAAATCTTCCAATTGGCTTTGTCGCTATATGTTTAGTTCAATGTTCAACGTTCAATGTTCAATGTTCAACGTTGAAAAGTAATAAAAAAATGATTCCGGGAACTTTTTTTGTTGTTTATACTGCACCCACTTAAGTGAGTATTATCCCGGCATAAATCTTTAGTAGCGTCCTAAGTGGGTAGCGGGACTGTCGCTTGGAATTTTTGAACAGCCAGCCTGATAAGGACTTTTTCACACTGGTAAACCATGAAAAAAATAGCAATCATCGGAGGCGGACTGGCAGGATGCGAAGCAGCCTGGCAGCTGGCCCGGAACAACGTGTCTTCAACAATTTTTGAAATGAAGCCGGAAAAGTATTCTCCCGCCCATGAAAGTCCGGTGCTGGGAGAGCTGGTCTGCTCCAATTCATTTCGGTCCCGGGATCTGTCAACCGGTATAGGGATTCTGCAAAAAGAGCTGATTCAGCTGGAGAGTCTGGTTATGCGGGCCGCTCTGGGAACCATGGTTCCGGCGGGAAAAGCCCTGGCTGTGGATAGAAAACGTTTTGCAGCGTATCTGGATGACGCATTGCAAAAAAGTCCACTGGTTAAGGTCAAAAGAAAGGAAATAGTTGATCCGGACGATCCTCAACTGTCTGGTTTTGACGCGGTGATTGTGGCTGCGGGTCCGCTTATGAGCGCTCCTCTGGCAGAAAATCTGTCCCGGATAATAGGTATGGAAAGTCTGTATTTTTATGATGCCATCGCGCCTATTGTCAGCGCGGATTCCATTGATATGAATAAGGTGTTCTGGGGTTCCAGGTACAGGCCCGGAGATGATGATTATCTGAATTGTCCCATGAACCGGGAGGAGTATTTTAATTTTTACCGGGAATTGATCAGCGCGGAAACCGTCCCGGCCAGAGAATTTGAAAAAGAGGTTCACTTTGAAGGATGCATGCCCATTGAAGCCATGGCTTCCCGGGGAGAAATGACCATGGCTTACGGCCCTCTCAAGCCGGTTGGTCTCATAGATCCGCGAACCGGTAAAGAGTCTTTCGCGGTGGTTCAGCTCCGGGCTGAAAATCTGGAAAAAAGCGCTTTTAATCTTGTAGGATTTCAGACCAGGCTTAAATATCCGGAACAAAAGCGGGTGTTCTCCATGATTCCCGGGCTGGAGCATGCTGATTTTCTGCGTCTGGGCAGCATGCACAGAAATACCTATGTAAACGCCCCTCTGGTCCTGAACCGGAATCTGGAGCTTAAGGACAGGCCCGGGGTTTTTCTGGCCGGACAGATCACCGGGGTGGAAGGCTATCTGGAGTCAGCTGCTACTGGTCTGTGGCTGGGCATGATCCTGGGCGGACAAAGCCGGGGAATAAAGTATCCTCAGCCGCCCGAGGACACCGCCCTGGGAGCTCTTTTAAATCATCTGCAAAAGCAAAATAAAAATTTTCAGCCTTCCAATGTGAACTTCGGGCTGTTTCCGCCACTGAATGTCCGGGCTAAAAAAGCCAGGCGCAGGGAGCTTCACGGGGAAAGGGCTGTTCAGAGTTTTGCCGGGTGGTATGAAAATGCTGTAAGCCCTTCACCCGGGAACACCCGGGACCCGGCCTGTGAGTAATTTTGGCTCTTCCGGTTTAAGCGTAAGTAGCCGGTAAAAAGTTTAAAGCCATGCTGAGTGTATGTTTGGGCCAAGGCATAAGAAATTATTGTCTCTCGCCCGCTCCAGGAGTCGCTTGAGCCGCCCCAGTTAAATCCTCTTCGAGGTGCTTACGCATTTAACGGGACAAGCAGAGTGCGCTGAGAAGAGAAGTCATTTTTTCATTCCTGCGAAGCGCAGTAATGCAAAAGGATCTCGCCCCGGGCGGGGAGCATGTTATCCATAAACACCGGTTCGGTGGATATGAATATTAAATATCTTACTCCTTGCTTTCTCTTCCTCGTGCCTTACTCTGTGTCTCTAGGCCTTCTCAGGCCGGGTGTGAGATATTCTTTTTCTTCATGCGAAAGGGATAGTTCAGTTTTCAAAAGTACGCTCTAGCCTGCTTATCCCTCAATCCACTTCAGCCAAACCTTTCTTGAACGGGGGCCGTCAAATTCCGCGAAGAATATTTTCTGCCAGGTGCCCAGCATCGGCCGTCCTTCTTCCACAATAACCTGAACCGACGGACCCATAAGGCTGGTCTTGATATGGGCGTCACTGTTGCCTTCCGCGTGTCTGTAATCGCCCTTGTAAGGAACCAGTTTTTCCAGGGCGGCCAGGATGTCCCGGGCAACCGCAGGGTCGGCGCCTTCGTTGATGGTTATCCCGGCAGTTGTGTGCGGGCAATATATGATCAGCAGGCCGCCGGTCAGACTGTTTGTACTGAGATACTGCTCAATTTCTGCGGTGATGTCCTTTAGTTCCTGCCTTTTACCCGTCTTGACTGAAATGTAATCCATGTTATAATCCTCCTTTAAACAGGTGTTTCATCATGAATAGTATTGAAATCCATTTTGATCCGGAACTAGCGGATTTTTTCGGCACTGAGTACCGGGTCGTATACCCTCTTGATAGAAGGGCTTCCATCAAGGATATTGTTGAGGCCCAGGGCGTTCCCCATACCGAGGTCGGTGAAATACTGGCTGACGGCTGCCCGGTTAATTTTGAATATCTTCCGTGTCCGGGCCTCAAAATTATCATCAATCCGGTCCAGGCTCCTTTTGATGTCACCATCCCCAGTCTGCTTCGACCCCGTCCTTTAGATGATATGCGTTTTGCAGTGGACGTCAACGTGGGAAAACTGGCTCCGTACCTGCGAATGCTTGGATATGACACGTTTTTTGATAATAAACCGACTGATGAGTATATTGCAAATCTTGCCCGGGATCAGCAGAGAGTAGTTCTTTCCAGGGACAGAGGCCTGCTTAAAAGAAAGCAGATAGAGTTCGGGCGATTGATCCGCGCGGAACTGGCCCGGGATCAGTTCCGGGAAGTGGTCCGGTTTTTCGGACTGAACTCCAGCAATATTTTTACCAGGTGTCTTTGCTGCAACCATGAGCTGGAACATGTGGAAAAAGAACAGATTATACACCTTCTGGAGCCCAAAACCAGAAAATATTTTAACAGATTTTCCATTTGTCCGGGGTGCGGACGCATCTACTGGCCGGGCTCTCACTGGGAAAAAATGAATAAACTGGTGAAAATTACGGGTATGAACTGAATATTAGCTTGACAAAAGTTGACTAATGTTGATAGCAAAACCGTCTGTTTACAACGTAGGCGCGTAGCTCAGGGGGAGAGCATTTGCTTGACGTGCAAAGGGTCGGGAGTTCAAATCTCCCCGTGCCTACCAGCTTCAGGGAATCATCAGTCGGGGAGGCCCTTGCCTCCCTGATTTTTTTAAGGATATTATATCCGCCTGCCTGCCGCGGAAAAATTTCCAGCCGGCAGGGAAAAGTTTATATGTGACCGCGGGCGCTCCGGGTAAAGTTTATACACGCAGTCCGCCCGCGCAGTTTTCAGGGAAAAGTAATGGTTAAAGTTTCCGGTACTCAGGAAGAAATTGAATCAGGTTCCGGGGCCACCTGCAGGGATATACTTTCCAGAGCCCTCTCAGGAAAGAAGTTCAAAGAGGTTGTGGCCTGCAAGTGCGACGGGCGGCTTTATGATCTGGACCGGCCCGCAGCTGACGGTTGTGAGGAGCTGGAGCCTGTTTATCTTTCCAGTCCGGACGGGCTGAAAGTCTTAAGGCACAGCGCCGCGCATATAATGGCGGAAGCGGTCAAGACCATTTTTCCTTCGGCCAAGGTGACCATCGGGCCGGACATTGAAAACGGATATTATTACGATTTTGATTTTGAGCGTCCGTTCACTCCTGAAGATCTTGAAAAGATTGAATCCGTCATGGCTGAAAGCGTTGCCCGCAGACAGCCTTTTGAGCGCCTGGAGGTATCCAGGGATGAAGCCGGAAAGATCTTTCTGGATATGAACGAAAGATACAAGCTTGAAATTCTGGAAGATCTGGATGAAGACAAGGTATCTTTGTACAGGCACGGAGATTTTATTGACCTTTGCCGGGGGCCTCATCTGCCGGACACAGGTTATTTAAAGGCCTTCAAGCTGACTTCAGTGGCAGGCGCGTACTGGCGGGGCGATGAAAAGCGTCCCATGCTTCAAAGGATATACGGAACCGCCTTTGCTTCCCCAAAAGATCTGAAGAAACACCTGGCTCAGCTGGAAGAAGCCAGGAAGCGTGATCACCGCAAGCTGGGCGTTCAACTGGATCTTTTCAGTTTTTCAGAAGAAGCCGGGCCGGGCATGCCGATTTTTCATCCCAAAGGGGCGCTGGTCAGGACCATTCTTGAAGATTTCGAACGAAAAGAGCATCTAAGACGGGGTTATCAAATTGTACAGGGGCCTCAGATACTCAGGCGCGAGCTCTGGGAAAAATCCGGCCATTATGACAATTACCGCGAAAATATGTATTTTACCTCCATTGAGGACCAGTCCTACGGCATAAAACCCATGAACTGCCTCTCCCATATGCTTATATACAAATCAAGTCTGCGCAGTTACCGGGATCTGCCACAGAGATATTTTGAACTGGGTCAGGTGCATCGTCATGAAAAGTCCGGAGTGCTCCATGGTCTTTTGCGGGTCAGGGAATTTACCCAGGATGACGCTCATATACTGTGCCGTCCTGATCAGCTGCAGCAGGAAATAGTATCCATAATTAAGTTTGTTCAGGATGTTATGGATCTGTTCGGCTTTGAATATGAAATGGAAATCAGTACCAGACCGGAAAAATCAATAGGCACCGACGCTGACTGGGACAGAGCTACCAACGCCCTCAGTCAGGCCCTGGACTCCCTTGAGATGGAATACAGTGTCAATGCCGGGGACGGGGCCTTTTACGGGCCCAAGATAGATGTAAAATTAAAGGACGCCCTGAACAGAAAGTGGCAGTGTTCCACTATCCAATGCGATTTTACCCTTCCTGAGAGATTCGATCTTTATTATACAGGGGAGGACGGCCAGAGGCACCGGCCGGTAATGTTGCATAGAGTTGTTCTGGGTGCTATTGAGAGATTTTTAGGCATTCTGATAGAGCATTTTGCCGGCGCCTTTCCAGTGTGGCTGGCCCCGGTTCAGGCCAGGGTGATGAATATTACCGACGTGCAGAAAGAATACGTGGAAAAATGTACCCGTAAGCTCCAGGATAAGGGGATAAGGGTGGATATGGATCTGCGTAATGAAAAGCTGGGATATAAAGTGCGTGAAGCTCAGATGGAAAAAATACCTTTTGTCCTGGTGGCTGGGGAAAAGGAAATCGACAGCGCAAGCCTGAATGTCCGGCTGCACGGGGGTAAAAATCTGGGAATGCAGACAGTTCAGGAAGTAGTTGACTTAATATATCGAGAAATGGATGAACCGTTCAAGCAGGGAGGAATGAGTTATAGATACCTCTACTAAAGCCCGTCGCAATAAGCAGATCAGGGCCAGAGAAGTACGCGTTATTGATGAGCACGGCGAACAGCTGGGAGTTATGGAAACCGGTCAGGCTCTTGCCAGGGCCGAAAGCCAGGGTTTTGATCTGGTTGAGGTGGCACCCAATGCAGATCCGCCTGTGTGCAGGATTATGGATTTTGGAAAGTACCAGTTTCAGCAGCAGAAGAAAAAGCAGGAAGCCAAGAAAAAGCAGACCAAAGTCCAGATTAAGGAAATAAAAGTCAGGCCCAAGACCGATGATAATGACTTGAGCACAAAGGTTCGTCATATACGCCGTTTTATAGAGGCCGGAGACCGGTGCAAGGTAACCGTGGCCTTCAGGGGCAGGGAGATGGCCCATAAGGACCGGGGTGCTGAGCTGCTGTCCCGGATTGTAGAAATGACTCAGGATGTTGCCAAGGTAGAACAGGAGCCCCGTTTTGAGGGAAGAACCATGCACCTGCTTCTCGCGCCGCTGGCACCAAAAAAAACCTGATTTGGATTGTGGATTGATGGGCAAGAAGATCCCATGATGATTAATATTCATTGCTTATCCAAACCCTTAAAAATTTTATAGCTTATATATTCCAGGAGGATATAATGCCTAAAATCAAAACCAACCGAAGCGCGGCCAAGCGCTTTACACTAACCGGCACCGGCAAAGTAAAGAGGCGTAAACAGAATATGCGCCATATACTGACTAAGAAGAGCTCCAAACGCAAAAGAAAGCTGGGTAAATCCACCCTTGTTGACAGCGCCAACATAAAAGCTGTTAAGCGCCTGTTGCCCAATTCTTTCTAGTTTTGGTCAAACATAATAAACAATAAATAATTCGTTATTCCGGGAGGGAGATTAAATGCGGGTCAAAAGAGGAAAAGCCGCGCACAGACGGCATAAAAAATATTTGAAGATGGCCAAGGGCTATCGCGGAGGCAGAAGCAAGCTATACCGTACCGCGCGTGAAGCCGTGGAAAGAGGTTTGTGTTACGCTTATCGCGACCGGAGACAGAAAAAAAGAGAATTCCGCAAGCTGTGGATTATCAGAATTAACGCGGCAGCAAGAGAATACGGACTTTCCTACAGCAGGTTTATAAATGGTTTGGCCCAGTCCGGGGTGGATCTGAACCGCAAGGTGCTGGCTGACATGGCTGTAAACGAGAAGGCCGCTTTTGCCAGGCTGGCGGAGATGGTAAAGACCGGGGCAAACTAATGAGTTCGTCTGCCGGGGTCAGCAATAGTTTGAAGAGCCTGATTCAGGAGTTTGCCCAAGTCCTGGATCAGGCTTCTTCATTGCAGGATATAGAAGAATCCCGCATAGATTTTCTGGGCAGAAAAGGAAGACTTGCCCGGATCATGTCCCAGCTTCCCGAGCTTTCCAAGGAAGACAGACCGGTTGCCGGGCGCCTTGCCAATGAAGTCAAGGAAGCCCTGAACACAATGCTGGCTGAAAAGACAGTTGATATTGAACGCAGGAACCAGCAGGAAAATCTGGATTTATTTGATCCTTCCATGCCCGGCAGAACACCCGACATCGGCACGCTCCATCCGGTGACCTGGGTTATCAACGATATCTGCCGGATCTTTACCAGGCTTGGTTTTGATGTTGTTACCGGTCCAGAAGTGGAGACTGATTTTTATAATTTTGAGGCCCTTAACCTTCCGCCCGGCCATCCGGCCAGAGATATGCAGGACACCCTGTATATCAGCGAATCCGTAGTCCTTAGAACCCATACCTCTCCTTTGCAGGTCCGGACCATGCTTAAACGCCGTCCTCCGCTGGCTGCCATAGCTCCGGGAAAGGTCTACCGCCGTGATTCAGATCTTACTCATACTCCCATGTTTCATCAGATTGAGGGTTTCCTGGTGGATACCCGGGTCAGCATGGCTGATCTGCGCGGCACTCTTACCGCGTTTGCCCAGGAAATATTTGATCCTGATGTCAAGGTCAGGTTCAGGCCGAGTTTTTTTCCTTTTACCGAACCCAGCGCTGAAGTCGATATCAGCTGCGTCATGTGTCGGGGAACAGGCAAGACCGTTGACGGCGGCCCATGCCGGGTATGCAAGGAAACCGGCTGGGTGGAAATCCTTGGCTGCGGCATGATAGATCCGGCGGTATTTGAAAAAGTGGGCTATGATCCGGAAAAATATACAGGCTTTGCCTTTGGTCTGGGAGTTGAAAGAGTGGCCATGCTCAAATACGGAATAGGCGATCTGCGGATGTTTTTTGAAAACGATCTGAAATTTCTTAATCAGTTTGCGTGAGATGTGCGCATCTTGAAAACTTGCCGTCAGCTGCCTGAAAAATCAAAATTGAACCCGAGGAACGTATAAATGCTTCTCAGTCTGTCCTGGCTTAAAGAATTTACCCCTTATGAGGGGTCTGTTGAAGAACTGGCCCACAGGCTGACCATGGTCGGCCTGGAGGTGGAAGAAATAAGGCGTCCCTTTGAACACCTTTCAGATATCGTAGTAGGCCATGTCCTTGAAAGAACAGCTCATCCCGACGCGGACAAGCTGTCCCTGTGCCGGGTGGATATCGGTACTGGAGAAACCCTGCCCATTGTCTGCGGGGCATCCAATGTTGCCGCTGGTCAGAAAGTGGCTGTGGCTCCGGTCAAAACAAAACTTCCCGGCGGACTTGTTATTAAAAAGGCCAAGATCAGAGGCCAGGTTTCCCAGGGGATGATCTGTTCTGAAACCGAGCTGGAACTTGGAACAGACAGCTCAGGCATCATGGTCCTGGACGAGAATCTTCAGCCCGGAATCCGACTTGTCCAGGCTCTGGATATTGATGATTGCGTGTTTGATATCGGGGTCACTCCCAACCGCCCTGACTGCCTGAGCGTTCTGGGCCTGGCCAGGGAAACGGCCGCGATTTTTGATCTTCCCCTGACCCTTCCTTCTTTTGAACTCCAGGAGGATCCTTCTGTTGACTGCAATGAACAGGTCAAGATCGTCATTGATGATCCATCCGGATGTCCTCTTTACCAGGCCCGGATTATATCCGGATGCAAAGTAAAACCAAGCCCGGCGCGCATCCGCTACCGGCTCATGTCCGTGGGCATCAGACCCATAAATAACGTTGTGGATGTTACCAACTATATCCTCATGGAGCTTGGCCAGCCCCTGCATTCCTTTGACAATGACCTGCTTCAGGGTTCCACCATCAGGGTGGACCGGGCCGGGAAACAAACCCGGTTCACCACCCTTGACGACCAGACAAGAAAACTTGAGCCCTCTGACCTGTTGATCCTGGACGAGAACAGGCCGGTAGCCCTGGCCGGGGTCATGGGCGGGGCGGATACTGAAATTCATGCCGGAAGTCAGAATGTGCTTCTGGAATGCGCTGTTTTTGATCCTTTGAGCATCAGGAAAACAGCCAGGCGCCTGGGGCTGTCCAGTGAATCTTCTTTCCGGTTTGAGCGCGGTGTGGATCAGGTGGGTTCCGGTTACGCCCTGGACCGGGCAGCAGCGCTTATGAGTCTTCTTGCGGATGGTTCCGTGGCCGCCGGAGCAGCCCGGTCTGAACCCAGGCCCTACCAGGCCGGAAAAATTTCTTTCAGATCCGGGCGGGCCGGTTCTTTACTGGCCATTGACCTTGACGACCAATACTGCCGCAAGACCCTGGGTCTTCTGGGCTGCGAGGTATCCGGGCCGGCAGGGCAGTTTGAAGTGGTGCCGCCAAGCTATCGTCCTGATCTGGAGCGCGAAGTGGATCTCATCGAAGAAGTGGGCAGGATATACGGTCTGGACCGGATCCCCGAACATCTGCCCCGGATTAAAAAATCCCTTGGCGAACCTCCTCTGGATCAGAGTTTCGCTTTCTGTTCCCGGGTAAGGGATTGGGCCAGAGGCCTTGGTCTCAACGAAGTGATTAACTACAGCTTTGTAGGCGCTTCTGATCTTGATTTTATTAATATTGACCCGGAAAAGAGGGTCAAGGTCTATAATCCTCTCAGTGAGGAGCAGGATGTGCTTCGAACCGATCTTGTGCCCGGTCTTCTGCAGAGCCTGAAGCACAATCTTGGTCACGGCAATGATCGTCTGAAGGTTTTCGAACTGGCCAGAAGTTTTCTTCCCGACTCCGGATCTGAAACAGGAGTAGCTGAAAAAAACCGGCTGGCTGTAATGCTCAGCGGATTCAGGCACAAGGTTGAGTGGCCCTATCTGGAAGATGACTTTGATTACGCTGATATCAAAGGCATAGTTGAAAATATGATTAAAATATTCTGCGGAGAAAGGGCCTCTTTTACGTCCGGTGATGAACA
Source organism: Desulfonatronovibrio sp. (assembly GCA_046496945.1). Taxonomy (GTDB): domain Bacteria; phylum Desulfobacterota; class Desulfovibrionia; order Desulfovibrionales; family Desulfonatronovibrionaceae; genus Desulfonatronovibrio. The sequence continues at coordinate 4,344 of JAWOGL010000171.1, read as the reverse complement.
TCCCTATCTTGCACCGGTGGTCCATTTCGCCATCAAAGATTCCTCTCTTGGCTTCATGGGCATGATCAAACCCGAAATAGCCAGGTCCTACAATGCCAGAAAGGATGTCTGGCTGGCTGATATCGACCTGGACCAGCTGCAGATGATTCATGAATCAAGACGGATCAGCTTTGTTTCCCTGCCCAGATTTCCCGTGGTTAAAAGAGATATGACCATTGTTGCGACCAGGAATCTGAAATATGAAGATATCTCATCTCTGGTTCAGGATAAAGGTCCGGATATCCTGGAGGCACTGACCCTCATTGATGTTTATTATCCGGAAGGCTCAAATGAAAAAAACATGACTTTCCGCCTTACTTATCGCCATCCTGATAAGACCCTTAAAGACAAAGACGTGGACAAACTGCATCAGAAACTCGCTGACCTGATCCTGGAAAAGCTTCCTGTACGTTTTTCCTGATTTCTTTCTTCATGTCTGTATTGAACTTTTAAACAAGTAGTGATATGCGGCCTTTGCATGTATAAATTGTTAACCCGGAGGGATTTATGAAGCGGTTTAGTTTGTTTGTGACGGTGTTTTTTTTAAGTCTGTTTCTGTGCGGAGCAGTTCAGGCCAAGACCTTGAGGCTGTCCATGGACGCGGATCCGGTATCTCTTGATCCTCATGTGCAGCTTTCCGGCGGAATGCTCCAGTATTCGCACATGGTATTTGACCCTCTTATCCGCTGGACCCAGGATATTGAGTTTGAGCCCAGACTGGCCGAGTCATGGGAACGCATTGATGATTATACAATGCGCTTCAAACTCCGGGAAGGGGTAACTTTTCACAGCGGCAATCCGTTCACGGCCAGGGATGTGGTCTGGACCTTGGAGCGGCTGAAAAAAAGCCAGGATTTCAAGGGCCTGTTTGAGCCTTTTGAAGGAGCCAAGGCAGTGGATAAGTATACTGTGGACCTGATTACCAAGAAACCTTATCCCCTGGTTCTGAACATGGCCACTTATTTATTTCCCATGGACAGTGAATTTTACACCGGAATTGATGACCAGGGCAAGCCCAAGGACGCCATAATCAAGACAGACTATTCCTTTGCCAATGTCAATGAGTCCGGCACCGGTAAATACATGGTCACCTCCAGACAGCAGGGTGTCAAGGTAGTCTTTGATGAGTACAAGGACTACTGGGATAAAAGTTCCCCTGGTAATGTATCCCAGATCATCCTCACTCCCATTAAAAAGGACGCTTCCAGGGTCGCGGCACTTCTTTCCGGAGATGTGGATTTTATAATGCCCGTACCTCCCCAGGACTATGACCGCATCAAAAATACCAGCGGTGTGGATCTGGTCACCATGCAGGGCAGCAGAGTGATCACCCTTCAGCTTAACCAGGAGCGCAGGGAAGAATTCCGTGATGCCAGAGTCAGGCAGGCGATTGTATACGCGGTCAACAACGAAGGTATTGCCGAAAAGCTGATGAAAGGCCGGGCAACCGCGGCCGGACAGCAGGGTCCTGAAGGTTTTCTGGGATACGTGGAAGATCTGACCCCCAGGTATGATGTGGAAAAGGCAAAAGAGCTCATGAAGGAAGCCGGGTACGAAGATGGGTTCGAATGTACCATGATCGCGCCCAACAACCGTTATGTAAATGACGACAAGATAGCAGAATCAGTGGTTTCCATGCTGGGCCGCATTAACATCGAGGTCAATCTCAAGACCATGCCCAAAGCCCAGTACTGGGATCAGTTCGACGCCCAGGTGGCGGATATCCAGATGATCGGCTGGCATCCTGATACTGAGGATTCAGCCAATTACACAGAGTTTCTGCTCATGTGTCCGGACAAGGAAACAGGTTACGGACAGTACAACAGCGGCAACTACTGTAACAAGGAAGTGGATGAGCTGATCCTGGCCACCCAGAGTGAAACCGACCCCGGCAAAAGGGCGGAAATGCTCCAGAAGGTCGAGCGTATCCTTTACGATGACGCCGCTTTTGTTCCTTTTCACTGGCAGCATCTGTCATGGGCGGGAAAAGACAACGTTGACATTAAACCTATAGTCAACGTTATGAACTTCCCTTATTTTGGTGATCTGGTGGTTGAATAACTACCATTCAAACCGAATTGCTGAACAGGGCTCCGGCCCGCGACTGACCACAGAGCGCACAGAGGGTTATTGAGACAGAGCCTGGCTGTCAGGCCTGCTTACTACTCGGTGCCCCCTGTGCTTTCTGTGGTAAAAATTTTTGTTTTCACATCCGGAGAAATAAATAAGTGTTTGCGTTTATCGTCCGCAGAATATTGCAGGCCGTGCTGGTTATGTTTGTAATCAGCATTATCGGCTTTGCCATCAAAAATAATGTTGGCGATCCTGTAAGGCAGATAACCGGGGTATCGGTTTCAGAAGCGGAACGGGAAAAATTCCGCGATGTACTGGGCCTTAACGATCCATTGCCCATTCAGTATTTTGCCTTTCTCAAGAAGGCCCTCAAAGGAGATCTGGGCCAGTCTTTTTTTTATCAGAAGCCCGCCACTGAAGTCATCCTGGCCAAAGCTCCGGCCACCATTGAGCTGGTTATTGCCAGCACCATCATAATTATCGGCTTGTCTGTGCCTCTGGGCATCTACTGCGCCATTTTTCCCAGGCGCTTTTTTGCAAAGGTGATTATGGGAGCCAGTATTGTAGGTGTTTCCATTCCGGTTTTTCTTACCGCCATAATGCTTATTTATCTGTTCTCCGTGCATCTGGGCTGGCTGCCTTCGTTCGGGCGCGGAGAGACTGTTAATGTATGGGGCTGGCAAACCGGTTTTCTTACTGTAGACGGACTCAAGCATCTCATACTTCCAAGCATAGCCCTGTCCTCCATAATGCTTCCTCTTTTTATCCGGCTTATCCGTTCTGAAATGATGGAAGTACTGGAATCAGAATACATTCACTACGCCTGGGCCAAAGGTCTCAAAAAATACAGGGTCTGGTTTCTGCACGCCTTTAAAAACACCCTTTTGCCCGTTATCACTGTGGGCGGTGTTCAGCTGGGCATAACCATTGCCTTTACCATTCTGACCGAGACCGTGTTTCAATGGCAGGGCCTGGGGTTCCTGTTCATGGAGGCGGTGGAGCGTTCCGACACTTCCCTGCTGGTGGCTTACCTGATTTTTGTGGGTCTGGTCATGGTGGTGGTGAACACGGTGGTTGATATAATTTATGGACTGGTCAATCCGACAATCCGCATATCCGGAAGCCAATGAAAAATACCTGGAACCGTTTCCTTAAATCGTATCTGTGGTACAGTTTCAAGCGGGACAAGATAGCTATTGCCTGTCTGTTTCTTTTTCTGTTCTTTTTTGTCAGCGCCTTTGCCGCCCCCCTTATTGCCCCTTACAATCCTTATGATCCGCAGAATATTGATATAATGGATTCTGAAATTCCTCCCATGTGGATGGACGGAGGTACTGAGCGGTATGTTCTGGGTACTGACGCCCAGGGCCGGGATCTTTTATCCACCATGATCTACGGCATGCGCATATCCATTATGATCGGTCTGGCAGCGGTTGCCCTGCAGGCGATCCTGGGCATAGTCATCGGACTTCTTTCAGGCTATATCGGAGGCAGGATTGATTCCTTTTTTATGCGCATGGCTGATGTCCAGCTGTCCTTTTCCTATCTCATGGTGGCGATTTTTATAAGCGCCGTGCTTCAGACCGCGTTAGGGGTGGGGAGGTTCGGCGATATTGCCGTGCCGTTTCTGATAATAGTCATTGGATTGTCCCAGTGGCCCCAGTATGCCAGAACGGTCAGGGCGTCGGTCCTTGCTGAAAAAAGCAAGGAGTATGTGGAAGCGGCCAGGGTGGCCGGCTTTAATTCCAATCGCATCATGTGGATACATATCCTGCCCAACTGCATGTCACCCATACTGGTGCTGTCCACAATTCAGGTGGCCAACGCGGTCATGAGTGAGGCGGCCCTGTCCTTTCTGGGTCTGGGCATGCCTGTAACCCGGCCATCCCTGGGTTCCCTCATTAATTCCGGGTTTGAATATATTTTCAGCGGAACCTGGTGGATCACCGTTTTTCCCGGTCTGCTGCTGGTAGCCCTGGTGTTGTCTGTGAATCTTCTGGGTGATTTTCTGCGCGATGTACTCAATCCCAAACTGTATAAGGCCTGATAACATGCCCAAGCTGCTTAAAATAGAAGACCTTACAGTAAATTTTGCCCTGCGCGGAGGAGATTTGTGCGCCCTGAACCGGATAAGTTTCAGTCTGGACCGGTGTGAGCGGCTGGGACTGGTGGGAGAAAGCGGAGCAGGAAAGTCGGTGGCCGGATTCTCCATACTGAATCTGATCAGCAAAC
>JAWOGL010000176.1:0-9441 GCA_046496945.1 Desulfonatronovibrio sp. | reverse complement strand
CTGGGATATGTCTACGACCAGATTCCTGACCGGGACAAATACGCGGATTACATGACACCTACCAGCCACCGCCATATTATTAACGCCGGCCTGGGGCTTAACTGGGAAAAAGTAAGTGTTGACCTGTCTTATTCTTTTCTGTGGTTTAATAACAGATCTATTGACGCCAGGCCGGAACACGGGGTCCTGGACAGCAGATTCAAAGAGGGCAAGACCCATTTAACCGGGGTCAGCCTGACCTATAGATTCTAACCGTTTTTCAGCAAAGATTGTAAAAAAGGGGACTGGCCTAGTGGCTGGTTCCCTTTTTTTTTTGCCTGCCGGACAGGGAAGAAACAGACCGGTTCCAGCCTCAGCAGAGTCTTCTGGACACGAGGTGGGCGGTCTGATACTTTTCTAAAGAAGGAGTACAGATGAGTAATGTTTATTTCTGGAACCTGCGGGCCTCGCGTAAAATGCCTTATGATCTGCGCATTAAAAGGATTCTGAAAAAACTGGGTCTGGGGGCGATGCTGGAACCGGGCATGCTTACCGCCGTAAAAATACATTTCGGCGAAGGCGGCACCACCGGCTTTGTCTCTCCTTTATGGTTGAAACCCATAGTCGACTTTATTAAGAAAGCCGGAGCCAGGCCATTTCTTGCCGATACCAACACCCTTTATATCGGGAACCGGGGAGAGGCTGTTTCCCATTCGCTTCAGGCTGCCCGGCACGGCTTTGACCCGAACGTTTTGGGCGCTCCGGTAATCATCGCGGACGGGCTCAAAAGCGGCAATGAAAGAAAGATTAAATACAACGGCAGAAGGCTTACCGATTTTTATCTGGCAGGGGATATTGTTGACAGTGATTTTCTGGTCAATGTAAGTCATTTTAAAGGACATGAACTGGCCGGGTTCGGCGGGGCCATTAAAAATCTGGCTATGGGCTGCGCCACCAGACAGGGCAAGATGCAGCAGCATTGCGGTCTGGGTCCCAAGGTCGATACGAGGCATTGCCAGGGATGCGGCTTCTGCGTGGAAGTCTGCGCTCCCGGCGCGCTGACTTTGGAGAAGGAAAAAGTACAGCTGGATATTGAAAAGTGTGTGGGGTGTGCTTCCTGTTTTCTGGCCTGTAAAACCGGAGCCCTTAAGATAAACTGGGAAACCGAAGTGGATGATTTTCTGAGCCGGATGACCGAGTATGCGGCCGCGGTTCTCAGTCTCAAAAGCAAGGTATGCGTTCATATCAACTATGTGTTTAATGTAACCCCTGATTGTGACTGCCCAGGCTTCAGCGACGCTCCCGTGTGCCCTGATATCGGAGTGCTGGCCTCCACTGATCCGGTAGCCCTGGATCAGGCCTGCCTGGATCTTGTTGATCAGGCTCAGCCGCTTTTTCCAAGCAAGCTTCCGGACCAGACCGGTCCGGGTGATGACAAGTTCGGTCTTGTTCATCCCCGAACCAATGGACGCTACTGTCTGGATTATGCCCAAGAGTTGGGCCTTGGTTCTACCGCCTATGAGCTGATGACGATCTAGATCAGTTTACCCGGCTGTTGACAGATGCCTTGAAAATTTTATCTGTGAATAAAGGCTGGACAAAAGTAATGATTTGCAGGTATATTTATAATTTTAAGTAAAGATTAATCAGGAGGAAGTAAGATATGGGAAGCCATAAAAAGATTGAACGTCACAAAGAGATTGACCGTCGCAGAAGACGACGTAAAAAAAGGCTTAAACAAAGAATAAACGAGGCCAAAAAGGCCGCAGGCAAAGAATAGTATTCAGATTTTTAATATTTATGTCGAGGATTATTGACATAACTTCAACCGAGCTTAATAGCTTGCTCTAGTTATTTTTTCAATTTCTCGCCTGTAAGGAGGAAATTATAATGCCTATTTATGAGTACAGGTGCAAAGACTGTCAACAGGTATTTGAAGAGTGGCAAAAAGGCTTTGAAGACCAGGAAAAGATCTGTCCTGTATGCGGAGGCGCATCATCCAGACTGATTTCAAACTCGGCCTTTATCCTTAAAGGAAGCGGATGGTACGTCACTGATTACTGCAAGACATCCTCTCCAGCCGACAATGGAAACGGCAAGACCAAAACCAGTGAAAGCTCTGCATCTTCCAGCGATTCAGCGGCTTCCAGCACCAGCAGTGCCAGTACGCCTGCGTCAGGATCGCAAACAAGCTAAGTTTAAAGATAAGGCGGCTATTGAAGCCGCCTTATCTTTAAACTTTTTTTGGGTTGCTGCAGCGGCAGGCTGTACCTGCGTTCGCCGCATTACTAGTCTCGATTGTTATATTTTCTTTTTTCAAACCAGCATACTTATTGGATGAGAATCTCTGCTCATGATTGAAAGATACACCAGAAAAGAAATGGGCGATATCTGGACCCTTGATAACAGGTTCAGGACCTGGCTTAAAGTTGAACTGGCTATATGTGAAGCCTGGCATGAGCTTGGAGTAATCCCTGCAAAGGACATGCAGAATATTAGAGAATATGCTGCTTTTGACCTGGATCGCATCCTGGAAATTGAGGAAAAGACCAAACACGATGTCATCGCGTTCCTGACAGCGGTGGAAGAAAAAGTAGGGAAATCAGCCAGATTTATCCATCTTGGCTGTACATCATCGGATATTGTGGATACATCCAACGCCCTTCTCCTTTGCCGGGCCGGGGATATTATTTTAAAAGCTGTCAACAGACTGCTGCAGACTCTCAGATCCATGGCCCTCAAATACCGGGGAAGGTTGATGATGGGCAGGACTCACGGAATTCATGCCGAGCCCACCAGTTTCGGGTTGAAAATGGCTGGATTTTACGCAGAGTTTATCCGGCATCAGCAGAGATGGAAACATGCCCTGGAAAATATCCGAGTAGGAAAGATATCCGGAGCAGTGGGTACATATGCCCACCTGGAGCCCGAGCTTGAAAAAATTACCTGCCGTATTCTGGGACTTGAAGTCGACCCCATATCCACCCAGGTAATTCAGCGGGACCGCTACGCGGAATATTTTACCGCCCTGGCCATCATGGCCGGAGGCATCGAGAGAATATGCGTTGAACTCAGACATCTGCAGCGTACTGAGGTCCTGGAGGTGGAAGAAGGCTTTTCAAAGGGACAGAAAGGTTCCTCAGCCATGCCCCACAAAAAAAACCCTATTTCAGCCGAGAATCTGACCGGACTCTCCAGACTGGTGCGGACCAATTCTCTCAGCGCCATGGAAAATATGGCTCTCTGGCATGAGAGAGACATCAGCCATTCCTCAGTGGAGCGGGTTATAATGCCGGACTCAACTATCCTGATTCACTACATGCTCTCCAGGTTGAACAACCTGCTGGCTAACCTGCGCATTAACGATTCCAACATGGATAGAAATCTTGATTTGTCTCTGGGGCTTTATTTTTCCCAGAGGATACTTCTGGCCCTTATAAACAAGGGAACGCAACGGCAGAAAGCCTACGAACTGGTCCAGAGAGAAGCTATGTACTGCTGGGAAAATTCAAGCTATTTTCCGGATAAAATCCGGCAGACTCAAGAAATAACTGAAGTTTTAAGTGAAAAAGAATTGGACGCACTGTTTGATCCAGGATATTATCTTAAGCACGAGCAATTGATTATGGACAGGGTGTTTGCCCATGATTAAATCGCAGCTGAAGACAAGGCTGGCCAGGCTTTTGTATACCAGATCCTACAGAGAAGGCGATTTTACTCTGACTTCGGGCCGGAAAAGCGACTATTATTTTGACTGTAAGCAGACCGCGCTTCACCCTGAAGGCGGGTATCTGATAGGCCGGCTGTTCCTGGAAATAATCAGGGAAAAGAAAATGAATGTTCAGGGAACAGGCGGAATGACTCTGGGAGCTGATCCTCTTGTGTCCGCGGTGACTGTTTTGTCCTACCTTGAAAAAACACCTCTGCCCGGGTTTATTATTCGAAAAAAGTCCAAAGGCCACGGCACCAATGCTTATCTGGAAGGTATGGCTAATTTTGAGCCAGGATTCAGGGTCTGTCTGCTGGAAGATGTGGTCACCACAGGCGGAACACTTTTGACGGCCTGTCAGAGGGTAAAAGACGCGGGTCTGGAAATTGCCGGTATTTTATGCGTCCTTGACCGGGAAGAGGGAGGAAGAGATAATATCGAACAGGCAGGCTATGACCTTGTGTCAATTTTTACCAGAAAAGAACTGGTTTATGCGGCAAAAAGCTAGGCATCTCATTTTTGCTTTACTTCTGGTGCTGCCCGCCATGCTGGGTGGGTGTCAGAAAAACAAAGCTGTCCATATCCTGTGGCCGGAACTGGATGATCCATACATAAAGGTTGTCAGAGAATGGACCAGAACCGGCTCTGTTTACTCAGGGATTGAGGCGGATATTATTGCTCAGGCCACACTCCAGAGTGAGTCCTGGCAACAAGCCTATGTCCAGGAAAGAGCCAGGGTATACTCCCTGACTGAAGCCGAGCAGAAACAATTATCCCAGAGACTGGCTGGTTCGCTGCATAAAGAAACCCGAATATTTTTGTCTGTGTACAGTCCCAGATCCGAGCAGACCAGAATAAATCTCCATGATTCGTTATGGTCCGTATTTATAAAGGATCAGGATCAAAAGATCTACCCGGTGGAAATCCGGCCCGTAAGACAGCCTCTGGCAACGCTTCAGGCCTTTTATCCTCATGTCCGGCAGTGGCGGCAGAACTATACCCTGACTTTTCCATCGGCTGCAAGGGACTCATTAAAAATGATTATGACCGGCCCCTTGGGCAGAATTGAATTCAAGTGGTAGAGGGCCGATAATATGATCCGGTATTTAGTTATGATACTGCTGTTGATTGGAGTTGCTTCCGCCCATGCCTGGCAGCCTCATCTGACTGGTGATGTTAATGCTCCGCAGACTCTTTTGGCCGTAGATAAAGAAAACCAGAATTTCCTGATCTTTTCCAATAGAAGCCCATTGAGCAAGGAACAGGCCTGGCAATGTACCACCGGCAAAGTCCAGGGAGACAAGGTGGTTGAAGGAGATTTTAAGACACCCGAGGGAGTATATTTTCTGGAAAGGATGATTGCCGGAGATCACCTGCCCTTTGATCTATATGGCAAAATGGCCTTTACTCTGAACTATCCCAATCCTGTTGACAGAATTAATCAGAAAACAGGGCACAGTATATGGATACATGGACGGGGGAAAAAAGTAATTCCCAATGACACAGAAGGCTGTGTAGCCATGGATATGGAGTATATGCTGGCCCTGGAAGACATGGTGAACCTGGGTAAAACGCCGGTCATCATTGCGGACAATCTTTCCTGGGAGTCTGCTGAAACAGCTTCCCAGGATTCCAGGAAGATAGTTGAAAAAAGCCTGCAATGGGCCAGAGAATGGCAAAACAGGTCTGTGAAATATTTTGAATATTATGATCAGGTTTTGTTTGCGAAGAGTTCAGGACAGAGTTTCACAGTTTTTCAGAATCACAAAAAGCGCCTGTTCAGTCAGTACCCATGGATGGACGTCTATATCGAGTATCCCCGAGTCTTAAAGGGTCCGGATTACTGGGTCAGTTATTTTGGACAGGTATTCAAAGCTCCGGGTTTTTTTTCGGTCGGGGTCAAAAGACTTTACTGGAAAGAAGATGATGACGGCATTTTTAAGATAGTCGGAGAAGAATGGCGGTACTATCCGGAAGATTATCTGGAAGAGAAATACTTAGCCAGCAGAAAAGATGAACTGCAAAGAGTAATTATCCGGTGGAAAAACGCCTGGCTTAATGCGGACGTAGAACAATACCGGGATTTTTATCATAAAGATGCCAGACAGGACAAATTGAACGGTCTGCAGGCTATTACCGCGCATAAACGCGATATCTGGGGAAGAGGTCTTCTGCCGGAAACTATTGATCTCGGAGAAATCAGAATATCATCCACGGATCAGGGATATAAGGCTGAATTTTTACAGAAATATCAGAGCAGAGCAGGCTATTCCGATTATGGGTTAAAAACCCTCATTATGACTCCGTTTGAGGGAGACTGGCTGATTAAGTCTGAAACCTGGAGTGAAATCAGTTGAAAAGTAGTAAAGCCAAAAAATATAATGTAATTCTCATGAGAGACGATACCTCGGTTAAAAACTTCCGTCTCCGTCCTTTCTGGATCAAATTCCTTCTGCTCTTTTTTGTTTTTTTACTGGTTACCTCAGGGACCGGGCTTTATTACAGCTATGTTTTTTATAAAGAAAAGAAAAAAATATCCCAACTTTACGAAGACAGAATGGAGGCTTTTGAGGAAACGCAAAGAGAGCTTAAAAGACTCCGGAATGTGGAAAGAACCTTTAAAAGTTACAATGAAGAGGAGCTCCGTTCTTTTCTCAGCACCCAGCGTCTGGAAGAAGATGATTCGCCTGATAGTGAAGTGGAGCTTGATGATATCTTCGCACCGGTGGACCAGAATATTGTGGGGGTGGCCAATGTGCAGGCCAGCATTGCCGGGGATAAAATGCGGGTCCAGCTGGAAGTGAACAATATGGAAGGTGAAGGAACTATTTCCGGGCGTATCTATCTTTTTCTCATCCAAAATGACGGTACTTTGATAGAGCTCGATCTGGAAGACAGTGACCTTTATTATTCCATTGCCCGTTTTAAACGGGTGGATACTACCTTTGCTCTGCCGGACGGAGTGGATCAGGAGTCCTTATTCGCCCTGCGGGTAACAGCCAGGGATGATGAACAGGAACTGATATTCAGTCAGACTTACCCACTCAACAAAATTCTTCTTTAACAAAGCCCTTATATGACGAGTTTTTTTGTAAACCTGCCCTTGAAATTTATTTATCATGATCCGGAAATTTTTGAACTTTTTCTGAGAAACAAATTCTCTCCTGAACTGGGTATTGATGCTGAGATGCTGGATACCAATGATTCAGGATGGCACCTCAGCAAAAATGAAGCCCTGGCGCGGCAGGGACTGGCTGCTTCGATACATATGCCTTTTCTGGATCTGAAGCCGGGCAGTTTTGATCGCCGTATACGCCGGGCGAGCGCTGAAAGCCTGGAAGAAGCCGCTCTTTTTGCAAAGCATTACCATCCCAAACATATCATCGTACATTCTGGCTATTTTCCAGGGATTTACGACGAGTATTACTCCAAATGGCTTGATAATTCAGTGACCACATGGAGCCATTTTCTTGACCTGGTTCCGGATGTTCCGGTGTATATGGAAAATGTATACGAGCAGGAACCGCGGCAGCTTCAGGATTTATTGACCGAACTCGGGGGTAAAGTGGGGTTCTGTTTTGATGTGGGGCACTGGTTCAGTTTCGGCCGGGGTGAAAGCAAACAGGATCTGAGTTTTTGGCTGCAGAGTATGGGACCTTTTCTCAGGCATCTTCATCTTCATGATAATACAGGGTGCAAGGATGAACATCTGGGCCTGGGCGCCGGGTCAATCCCTTTTTCCACACTTTTTTCCGGACTGCAACTTCTGGATATTTCGCCGACATTTACTCTGGAGCCCCACACCCGGCATGACCTTATTCAGAGTCTGGATTACATGCTCGGTCATGAGTCCTGGTTTTCTTTACTGGGACTGAGTAAAGATGATTTTGAGCATTTGCAGGAGATTGTTTCCATAAGTTGATGCGTCTGGTTATGTTATACATTAGGTAACTATTCACCACATACGGCATATGTCCGTTCAACCACACCGGATTCCGCCTTTCCCCGGAATGACGGAAGAAAGGCAACTGCCTGCTTTAATCGTCGCCCCGGGACCAGATCCGGAGTCCAGGTCTTCTTATTCGATCTTGCTGAATAGTTACTACATTAGAAAAATAAAAAAAATACTTACGTGGCAGAGCATTCAAAACTGAGCTTAACAAAATCCGGTACTCTGTATTCATCTTCCCAGTCGGGATTTACTGAAAGTTTAAACCCGGGCCAGGAGATACTGAAAGAGTGCAGGTACATGCAAGATTTTAATTTATCTGGTGGACCGTATTTACTGTCACCTATTACGGGGAATCCTCTTTCAGCCAGCTGAACTCTAATCTGATGGGTGCGCCCGGTTACCAGTCTTATTCCCAGGAGGGACGCGCCAGGAGGATTCATGATCAGACAGACTTCTGATAAAGCCTTTTTACCTTTAGTGCCTGCCCGGACCATTTCATTGTCGCGCATCAGATGATCCTCCAGGAAACACGGTTTATCCTTCCATGATCCTCTGACCCAGGCCAGGTATATTTTTTCAGTTTCAGGCGAAGACCATATATTCTGCATCTGCCGAAGCCAGGAATAGGTTCTGGCGAAAAGGACAAGGCCGGTGGTATTTTTGTCCAACCGGTGAATAGGAGTGGGAGTAAATTCCGTGTTCTTATGTCTTGCCTGGACTCGGCCGGCTAAACTGTCAGTGTGACCTGTGCCCGGATGGACAGGCAGGTTGCCAGGTTTGTTTAAGGCTAGAAAATCGCTATTTTCAAAAACAATCTTGACAGGACCTGGAGAGGGAAGAGAGGCTGCGGGGCTGCTTAAGTAAGGAGGAATCCTGATAACATCACCGGTGCTGACACGATCAAAAGGCTTGCACCGGCGTTTGTTTATACGGACCTGTCCGGTCCGTATAAGACGCATCAGGCCGGAATCAGGAAAATCCCGGCCCATTTTTCTCTTAAGGTAGGCGAATATTTTTTGTCCGGTCTCCGAGGTGGTTACGGTGCAATACTCAACGCCGGGCAAAGTATATATCCTCAGCAGGCAAGGTTTTACTTGGAGTCTGCCTGGGAATCGAAATCCATTTTGTAGGCCAGAACAATAGCGTCCTGGCTTTGCATGCCGGTAATTCCCGGATGGGTATTGACCAGGACAACCAGTTCATCCTGTCCGTCGCCATCAATATCATAAAGGCCGAAATCCGTGACGCTGGCCCTTATTTTTCTGGTGCTCCAATGAACATTAAGCCCAACATCATCCCAGAAGAGGGCTCTGATCTCTCCTTCTGAAAAATTGCGCTGCCGGACCAGAATCCTGGACAGGCCTGCGTAGTGCTTTTGGGTCAGAAGATAATATTTTTCATCAGAGCCAAGCCTTGTGGGAAGGAGTCTGGTGGGGATATAGTAAGTATCCGGATCCTGATCGCTGCCTCTGCCCAGTCCGGCCATCGTTGCATAGAACTCAAGTCCATGGTTGGTACCCGCGTATTCTTCACTGGTTGTGTACAATTTTTTATGAGACTGATCGAAAACGTGCAGCTTGTCATTTTCAACCGTGACGATGAGGTGTTTATCTCCTTGAGGCAGATAATTGAAATTAAAGACGTTTGTCATGGGGGGAAGATGGATTCTCCGGCCCAGTTCCAGGCCGGCGCTGGTCATGATGACTTCCTGAACAGAACCCGGATTAAACAGCCTGGTGCCCGTGGCAGGTTTCTGTCCAATAAGAGTCGGCCTGAAATCCGGAGGCATTTTTACTGCGTT
>JAWOGL010000028.1:0-16784 GCA_046496945.1 Desulfonatronovibrio sp. | reverse complement strand
GGTGCTGAAAATGGCGGTAGCTCAATTGAGCCTGGTCATGCAGAACTTTGGCCGGGTGGATTATCCCGAGATATCCATGGCTGCCCTTGAGGCTCTGGGCCGGCCGGACAATCCGTCCGATCTTCTGCTGCGTCTTGATTACCAGATAAAGCATATTCTTTTTGATGAATTCCAGGATACCAGCATAAGTCAACAGGAAATGCTGACCAGACTGACTTCCGGATGGACGCCCGGCGACGGCAGGACCCTCTTTGCGGTGGGAGATCCCATGCAGTCTGTTTACGGTTTCCGGGATGCTGATGTAGGGGTTTTTCTAAACGCGAGACAAAACGGCATTGGAGATGTTCTTCTCAAACCTCTTAATCTATGGGTGAATTTTCGTTCAGGCCCGGAGGTGGTCGACTGGGTAAACAAAGTATTTCCTCGGGTTTTTCAGGATATTGAAGATTATGTCAGTGGTTCAGTGGTCTACTCTCCCATGGCTTCCTCCAGGAAGATCCCCGGACTGGTCCGGGTGCATCCGCTCATCGATTCCGAGCCGGAAATAGAAGCCCGGAAGATCGCCGCGATCATAAGTGATACAAAAGCAGATCATCCCCAGGACAGCATCGCTGTCCTGGTGCGGTCCAGAACTCATCTCCCAGAAATAGTAAAGATGCTGCGTCAGGAAAACATCTCCTTCCAGGCTGTGGAAATCGAACCCCTGAAAGAAAAGCAGGTGGTCATGGATCTTTTATCCCTGACCAGAGTTCTGGTCAGACCATGGGACGACCTGGCCTGGCTGTGTGTGTTGAGAGCGCCCTGGTGCGGCCTGGATTTAAAAGACCTGTCCAGACTCTGCTTTCCCGGAAATGAGACATGTATCCTGGAGAAATTACAAAACACTGACCACATAAATGATCTAAGCAGGCAAGGCCGCCAAAGACTGAAAAAAGTTGCCGCAGTCCTGGTTCCGTCCTGGGAAAACAGGTTGCGAAGACCGCTGTCCGCACTGGTCCAGGGTATATGGACAGCTCTGGGAGGGCCTGCCTGCGCCGGAAATACGCAGGAGATGGAAGACGCCCGGTCTTTTCTGGATCACCTGCTGAAACATGAACAAAATCAAACTATTGAAGACCTGCCTGGTTTTGAAAAAACCTTGCAGGCACTTTTTTCCAAACCTGAGCCTGAAAGCGGCAATCCTGTACAGATCATGACCATCCACAAAGCCAAAGGCCTTGAATTTGATACAGTCATCCTGCCGGGACTGGACAAAGTCCCTCCCCCCGGAAACAAGCTTCTGCTTCAGTTTATGGAGGTTCCGGCCCGGGAAAGAACAGGGACTTCTGCCAGGCTTCTTCTGGCGCCGATATCGGCTTATGGAGAAAAACCCCATCCAACTTACGATTTTATTGAACACCTTAAAAAGTCAAAAGAAGAACATGAAACCGGCAGGCTCATCTATGTCGCCGCAACCAGAGCAGCAAAAAGACTCCATCTGCTGGGCGCCGCCAAGTCCAACAATTCCGTTAAAGCCGGAACCCTGCTTGTCAAACCCGGAAAAAATTCCTTGCTGGCTCCCCTGTGGGAACAGCTTGAACATCAATTTGAAGGTGCCTTTGAAGATGCCGTCAGCCAAAAACAGTCCGGCGACAATCCGGCCAAAGACCTGAAAGAACCAAAATCCAATCAGCTGTCAAGACTGCCCCTGCACTGGAGCCGTCCGGAATTCCAGGCTCATTGCTTTGAAGCCTTCAGAGATCAGTCCGCTCATGAAAACATTCAGGAGCCTGTGCCCTACTACTGGGCAGGTGACGCCATCAGACACGCCGGAACATGCGTCCATGATCTTCTTGCCGGCATCGCCGGGCAGGGTCTGGAAAAATGGGACGGCACAGATATAGAAAATATGAGTGAATCTATAAAAACAAGCCTTTTCCGAATGGGAGTAAGCAGACATGAACTTGATTTTGCGGCCGGGAAGGTTGTTCAGGCAGTCAGGCAGACCCTCACGGATAAAACAGGAAGATGGATCCTGTCCCCTCACCATGACGCAAAATGTGAGTACAGCCTGAGTGCTCTGCTGGACGGAGAGATCATCCGCGCGGTTATTGACCGGACATTCATTGATGAACAGGGGATCAGATGGATAATCGATTACAAGACAAGTGCCCATGAAGGAGGCGGACTAGATGATTTTCTGAACAGGGAAATGACAAGGTATCAGGACCAGATCCACAGATATATGCGGATTTTCCGGAACATGGAGAAAAGAACCATCCGGGCGGGACTGTATTTCCCTTTGCTGGGAGCCTGGAAAGAGGTCAGGGAATAACAGATGTTTAAAAAATTAATTGATTTTGTCCAGAATAATATCTGGCGTATGGACCTGCAGAACCTTCCAAAGTTTCAGGCTTTTCTGGTGCACCACTTGAGGGTCCTGCTGGTTGCGGTCAAAGGCTTTACCAGGGATGACTGCATGCCCAGGGCTTCGGCCCTGACTTATTATACCCTTTTGTCCATAGTCCCGGTGCTGGCCATGGCCTTTGGGATTGCCAAAGGGTTCGGCCTGGAAGAAGCTTTGAACAAGCAACTTGAACATTATCTGGGAACGCACGAAGAGATCCTGGAACAGGTTGTCAGCTTTTCCTATACTCTCCTGGAAGAGACAAAGGGGGGCCTGGTTGCCGGCATTGGATTTATTTTTCTGTTCTGGTCGGTCATCAAGGTAATGACCAATATTGAACGTTCATTCAACGCTGTATGGGGAATAAAAAAGGGTAGAGGCTGGATCCGAAAGATAACGGAATACATCTCCATAATGCTCATTGCCCCCATACTCATCGTGCTGTCCGGCAGCATGACCGTTTTCATTTCCACAGAACTGAGCGAACTGGCCTCTGATACCAGGTGGCTGGGTTTTATGGGCATTGTGGCCGGTCTTATACCCATAATCCTTCCTTATGTGCTGATCTGGCTGTTGTTTATCTTTCTGCTCATGGCCATGCCGAATACCAGAGTAAAAGTAAAATCAGCAGTCACAGCCGGTATCATTTCAGGGACAATGTTTCAGATTATGCAATGGGGATATATTACTCTTCAGGTGGGCACGGTTAAGTATAACGCGATATACGGCAGCTTCGCGGCCCTGCCCCTGCTTCTGATCTGGCTGCAGATCAGCTGGATGATCGTTCTATTCGGGGCTGAACTGTCCTTTGCCTATGAAAACGTCAGGAAATATATTTTTGCAGCAGAAATAAAAAATATCAGCCCCAGATATAAACAGAAAGTTTCCCTGCTCATTCTTGGCATGATCATTAAAAGATTCCTTGGGGATGGACAGGCAACCTCTCCGGATCAGATACAAAGAGAACTGAGTCCTCCGCCTCGCCTGGTAAACGAAATAATTCAGACCCTGACCCGGGCGGAACTTATAGTCCAGATATCAAATCCTGAAAACAGCCAGCCACTCTACCATCCGGCCAAGGACGTTAATATCATGACCATAAGCTACGCGCTCAAAAAACTTCAGACCAGCGGCAGTTCGGATATCCCCATTGCCGGGGGCAAAGCCTGGGAAAAAATATCCCGGGCCATTGAGAAATTCGATGAGGCTGTTGACAGCAGTCCGGAAAATGTGCTCCTCAAAGATATTGATAAAAACAATAATCATTCATAAGAAAATCCCCTGACTTAGACCAGTAAAAATGACCAACAATTATAAAAAATAAGGATTGGATAATGAACGAACAAAAAGCCAGACAGGTTTTTACCCGGGAAAAAATGGAAAGTCTTTTCCCTATAGAAAAAAGCAATGCTTTTTTTGACGCATTGTATGGCGGATCAGAAGAAAGCCATTTTGATATCCAGCTGGAATTCCAGGACGTAAAAGATAATGAGCTCATTTTTTTATTCAACCTGGTTCAACGTCCAGGCGGATGCCTGTCCTGCAGCATGACCTATGGACTGCCTCATGTGCTGGCAAGACATCCGGTAATCAACATCAGCGGGCTGATTCATGACATTGCCGCAGCCCTGGACATAGATCCGGCAAAAACAAACTGGACCATGGGAAATACCAGGCAGGAATCCTCTGAAATACACAGAATCCCGCTGGTCATTTCCGTGAACTGAAAAACTGCATCATCCGCATTGATCAACCGTATAACAGGCCCACAGGAAAAACAGGATCATGACAGGCAACCCGTCTGAGTTACTTTTTAATATCATGTACTACGCGGCCCTGGTCATGGAAATATCCGGTGTAGCCGTGATAGTTGCCGGCGTATTGCTGACCACTGCTCTTTTTCTGTACAGAACCTGGACATACAGAGAAGTCAACAGGTTCTACAGCGGATACAGAAAAGGAATGGGCAAGGCCATAATTCTTGGGCTTGAACTGCTTGTAGCCGGCGACATCATCATGACCACGACCCATGGGTTCGACCTGAATCATCTTGCTGTTCTGGGGCTTCTGGTGCTTATCAGAACCTTTCTGAGTTTTTCCCTGGAAGTTGAAATCAATGGTCATCTTCCCTGGAAACGCCCTTCAGAAAATGAAGAAAAATAATGTAACTGTTCGCCGCGCCCTGTCAGTTCCAGCCCTGAAGGAAATCACCAGCTTTTTTGCCTGCGTCAATATGTTCAATAAGGGCACTGCCGAACACCACCGCGTCTACCAGATCGGCTATAGGATCCAGCTGCTTTGGGGAACTGAGACCAAAACCAAGAGCTACCGGGCATTCAAAAGATTCCCTTACCTGGCCCAGCTTTGTCCTTAATATCTCATTGGCTCCGGCCTTTGTCCCTGTAATACCCATAACCGACACCAGATACACAAACGCCGGGTTAATGCCGGAATATTCGGCCATGCGCTCTTGAGGAGTGTTCAGACCCACCAGGGGCACAAAAGACAATTCGTAGCTCGCCATCAATTCCAGATACGGCTGAGCTTCTTCCAGAATCAAATCAGGAACTATCAAACCATTCACCCCTTTTTGAGCCGAATCTGCTGAAAACCTGGGAATTCCGTACTGCAGAAAAGGATTAAAATATCCCATAAGCACAATCCCGGCGTTTATATTTCTGCGGTTACGCTCAAGTCCCTGCATTATCCATTCAATATTTACCCCTTGTTCAAGACAGACATTGGATGCGTTCTCCACAACAGGACCGTCTGCAACCGGATCGGAAAAGGGGACTCCGATCTCAATTATGTCCGCCCCGGCCTGGTCCAGCTCCATAATTATGTCCCAGAATACTTCCTTATCCGGAAAACCGGCCGGAACAAAGGGAATAAGAGCCTTGCGTCCGTTATTTACCGCCTGATTTATTTTCTGAGTAATTATATTTTCTTTGGTCATTTTATATTCCTTGCAAACCTTTATGGCTGTATTTCAACATTTATATTCATTGATCATATTAAGTCGTCTATTTACGGGCTTCAATTTCCCGGACAATATCCAGATCCTTGTCACCACGGCCTGAAAGATTTACCAGCACCGCGCTTCCGGCCCTGATATTTTCCCTGTTGCCGACAACCCAGGCCACTGCGTGAGAACTTTCCAGAGCCGGGATTATTCCTTCCTGGCGGCACAGCAGATAAAAAGCCTCCAGGGCCTGAGCATCGTAAACCACCTCATATTTTGCCCGGCCGCTGTCTTTGAGAAAGGCGTGTTCGGGTCCGACTCCGGGATAATCAAGACCCGGGGCTACAGAATGGGACGGCAGGACCTGTCCTTCCGGAGTCTGGAGCAGATAGGTATGGGTCCCGTGCAGGACCCCGAAACTTCCTTTGGACAATGTGGCGGAATGATAACTGTCCGGAGTTCCTTCTCCCCCGGCCTCAATTCCCACCAGCTGAACCTGCTTATCCCCGGCAAAGGGATGAAAAATCCCAATGGCGTTGGATCCTCCCCCAACACAGGCCACTACCATGTCCGGCAGCTTTCCGGTTCTGTCCATAAACTGTTTTCTGGCTTCCTGTCCGATAACAGACTGAAGCTTTCTTACCAGTAAAGGGAAGGGATGAGGCCCCACAGCAGAACCCAGGCAATAATGCGTGTCACCCTGATGACCGATCCAGTACCTCAGGGCTGCATTGATTGCGTCCTTAAGGGTTCTGGTTCCGCTTTCCACCGGCTCCACTCTGGCTCCCAGAAGCTCCATGCGCCGGACATTGTGACTCTGCCTTTTTACATCCACAGCTCCCATGAATACGATGCACTCCAGGCCCAGGGCCGCTGCCGCCGTGGCCGTGGCCACCCCGTGCTGGCCCGCCCCGGTCTCGGCAAGCAGACAGGTCTTGCCCATGTGCCTGGCCAGCAGGGCCTGTCCTACGGTATTGTTTATCTTATGGGCACCGGTATGAGCCAGATCTTCTCTTTTAAGCCATAAATCAAAACCCAGCTTTTGCGACAGATTGGCACATCTGTAAACCGGAGTCGGTCTGCCTACAAACTCTTTGAACACCCTTGTCAGATCATCCTTGAATTCCTGTCCTTCCATTATATCACGCATGGCAGACTCCAGTTCCGCCAGAGGAGGAACCAGAAGTTCCGGAACAAACTGTCCTCCGAATTCACCAAAATATCCTTTTTTCATATGCATCTCCTGTTATATTTCACAACCATTCGCGACAATCTGCAGTTGTTGGTCACGTTTTTATTCTGTGTTCTTTGCGCATCCTTGATTATTTTTTCTATTGCCGGATCAGATCCCGGACCTCCCTGATCTTTTCCCGGTCCTTCAGCCCCGGACTGATTTCCACTCCGGAATTCAGATCAAAACCAGCCATATCCAGGTCAAGCACCTGCGAAATATTGTCCGGTCCCAGGCCTCCGGCCAGCAGATACGGTCTGGGGCTTTTAATCTTATCCAGCCAGCCGCACCCGATTTTTTTTCCATGCCCTCCGCCGGCCTTGCCTGCGTCAAAAAGAAAATACCGGCAAACATCCCTGAACCGTTCAATCTCCTCCAGAAAATCCTCAGCCCGGTCAAAACGTTCCGGCCAGAAAGCCCTGATCACCCTGTCCGGGCCCACTGCCTGACAAATATCCGGCCCCTGTCCTCCGTGAAGCTGAGCCAGATCAAGTTCTGCCCGGTCAATAATATCCAAGATTTCTTCTCTGCCCTGGTCAACAAAAACCCCTACTCTGAGTTCATTTTCCTTTTTCCAGGTCCCGGCCAAATCCGGATTGACATATCTGGGGCTGGCAGGATGGAATATTATGCCGGTGAGATCAACGCCCAGATCCCGGCAGAACTTCAGGTCTTCTTCCCTGGTCAGCCCGCAAACCTTGATCAAAAGAGGTTTCATGCCGTAAGCTCCCTTAGTTTTGCCTGAGGATCATCAGCAGACATTATGCTGGTACCGATCAAAAAGGCATCAAAGCCCAGATTGTAAAACTCGTCCACCTGAGCTTTGCCCTCAATCCCGCTGGCACAGATCCAGGTTTCCCCTTCTTTTTTTCCTGTTACCAGCTTTCTGGAAACATCAAGATCCACCACCAGCCTGTCCAGATCTCTGTTATTGACCAGGATCACCCTGGCCCCGGATTTTCTGGCCATTTCCAGTTCCCGGCCATTGAAAATTTCCACCACCGGCTCCATCTCATGTTCAAAACTGATTTTTACCAGGTCTGCTAAAAGATTCTGTTCCTGAACCACCCGGACTATCAGCAAAAGAGCTGATGCCCTGGTTGCCGCGGTCTGTCTTATCTGCAAAGGATGAAACAGGAAGTCCTTCCTGAGAACCGGAAGGCCCAGCCTGGCAAAACTTTCAATATAGTTAATATCTCCCTGGAAATACATACTTTCCGTAAGAACTGAACATGCTGACGCGCCTGCTTCCTGAAATATCCTGCCCGCCTCTTCTGTTGACATTGCCAGGTTTATTTCCCCTCTGGAGGGTGAAGCTTTTTTGTATTCAGCAATTACAGCCGGCCCTGTTTTGGTCAGGACTTCCATCAAGCCGGGCCTTGCTCCCTGGTAAGGTTCAGGAAACTTATTATAAGTCCTTTGTTGCTTCAAAAGACTGATTTCTTTCTGTTTAGCCTTTATGAATTTTTCAAGCATATTCTCTTTCATATCAACAGACCTTTAAATTCCTGAGTCCGGCCCTGACAATATCTCTGGCCTGCGCCATGCACTCCCTGATACTCTGTCCCGGATCAAGCAGATGAACAGCCAGCCCCAGATTCAGAGCCACCATATCCTGCATGGCCCGGGGACCATACCCGCACAGGATCTCTTTCTGCCTCTGCAGCGCATCTTCCTTATCGTGACAGGCCATAGCCTCAGCCGGACAGGTAACAAACCCGAACTCAGCGGGATCGATTATTTCTTCCTCAAGTCTGCCGTCACGCACAAAAATAACCTTGTTCCGGCCGCATGGAGTAAGCTCATCAAACCCCTGAGCGCCATGTACCACTGCGGCGGACTGAATATTGTTAGCAAGGAGAACCCCGGCCATAAGAGGCATAAAGGCTTCGCCGGGAACACCCAGAATCTGATGGGTGGGTCTTGCCGGATTAAGAAGCGGACCCATTAAATTGAATATGCTTCTTATGCCCAGTTCCTTCCGCAGCGGAGCAATGCCGGCAAAACTCGGGTGGAAATGCGGAGCAAACAGAAAGGCAAAGTTTGTCTTGTTAAGCTCTGAGGCCACCCTGGCAGGATCATCCAGCAGAGGCAGGCCCAGGGCCTCAACCACATCAGCGCTTCCGCAGGAGCTGGACACGGCCCGGTTGCCGTGCTTAACCACCTTTACGCCCAGGTCAGCCAGGAAAAAAGCCACTGCTGTGGAACAGTTAAAGCTGCTTCGGCCATCTCCGCCGGTGCCGCAGGTATCTATGCGCACCCCGCTGATCTCCCTGACCAGCCTGGCCCTTTCCAGGGCAACACTTACAGCGGCGCCAAGTTCATCGCCTGCTTCACCTTTGAGCCTGAGCCCAAGCAGTAGCGCCCCCCCCTGAGCCGGAGAAAGATCACCTTCAAACAATGCCCTGAATATATCCAGACTTTCCTGGTATTCAAGATTCTGCCGGTTACAAATCCTGTTAAGTGATTTTTGAATATCCATTTTTTTCTCCTTTTGAAAAATTATTGTCTGTCGCCAGTGACATCTAAAAAATTCTCCACTATTTTGGGACCCATGGGAGTAAGTATTGACTCAGGATGAAACTGTACCCCCATCCATGGACGGTCTGTATATTCCAGCGCCATGACCTCATTGTCCGCGGTTCCGGCCGTAACCTTAAACCCCAGCCCATTGGCCGGTTCGACCACAAGAGAGTGGTAGCGGCACACTTCAAAAGGGCTGGGAATATCTGCAAACAATCCGTCCTGGCCGTGATGGACCATGCTGGTCTTGCCGTGCATGATCCTGTCGCCTACCCTGACTTTTGCCCCGGCAAAATGCCCCAGGATCTGATGTCCCAGACAGACTCCCAGGACAGGGATGTCCGGATTCAGCCTGTCAAGAAATTCAACACAGAGACCCGCGTTTTCCGGTCGGCCCGGACCCGGGGAGATAATCACGGCTTCAAGATCATTTTCCAGGGCTTCAAAAATGAAAGAATCGTTATTTCTAACAACCACAGGTTCTGTTCCCATTTTTTGAAGCACCTGAACCAGGTTGAAAGTAAAGGAATCATAATTGTCTATGAGCAAAATCATCTGAACCTCCTGTATATGTCAGGGCTTTACGAATGGCTTTGGCTTTGTTGGCGCATTCCTGCCATTCATTTTCCGGAACCGAATCAAATACAACACCGGCACCAGCCTGCCACTGAATCTTTCCATCCCTGATCCAAAGGCTCCTGATGGTTATGCCGGTATCCATATTCACTGCTTCCTTATCCAGGCCGATCCATCCGATGGCTCCGGCATAAGGCCCCCTGGGGATATCTTCCTTTTCCGCGATAAGTTCCATGGCCCTGATTTTGGGTGCTCCGGAAACCGTGCCTGCCGGAAAAGAAGCTTTCAGAATATCTATGACATCCAGATCCTTTTTTAATCTGGCTGATAAATAAGAAGTCAGATGCATTACATGGGAAAACCGTTCCACCTGCATGAACTTGTCCACTTCCACACTGCCTGCCTGAGCCATTCTGCCCAAATCGTTGCGCCCCAGATCCACAAGCATGACGTGCTCCGCTCTTTCTTTTTCATCACCCAGGAGTTCATCCGCCAGACCCTGATCCGCTTTTTCGGTTTCTCCGCGTGGCCTGGTTCCGGCAATAGGCCTGAGCTGCAGAATATTGCGGCCGCACTTGACCATAAGTTCGGGCGAAGAGCCCATGAGGGTAAGATTTTCAAATTTCAGAAAAAAGGTATAAGGAGAAGGGTTTATCCTGCGCAGATGGCGATAGACCAGAAAGGGATCCCCCTTGAACCTGGCCTGAAAACGGGTGGAAAGAACCACCTGGATAGCCTCGCCCTGTCTGATGAGTTCCTTGGTTTTCTTAACCCATTCATGGTATTTATCCCGGTCGGGAATGGTTGTTATTTCACCAATCCTGAATTCGGATTTGGTCCTGGGAGGTTTGGGCTTGGGCAGGGACAAGTCATTATCCAGGCATAGATAATAACAATGATGATGAAGGTGATCGAAAAGAAGCATTCTGCCCGGAAGGACCAGTTGCGCTTCTGCTTCATCGGCTGGCAGCACCCCGGCGAGCTTGGGCTCCAGCAGACCGCTTATGCCATAGCCCAGGTAGCCGTAAATTGCCCTGGTCATGGGCGGCAGATCATACTCATTGTCAGGTTCGATTTCCACCTCCTGCAATACTCTGCGAAGACCTGCGGTAAATTCCATGCCCTCCAGTTCCTTTATCTTATCCAGACGGTGATCCAGAACCTTTATCTGGAGCTTTCCATCACTGCATGCCAGCTGCATACGGAAATCCCAGGCCAGAAGACTGTACCGTCCCAGCCTGCCGTCCACCTCGGAACTTTCCAGCAATATGCCCTTTTCCTTGCCCACAAATCCCAGATACAGCGAAACCGGAGTCTGGGTGTCCGCGGGCAGGCACGATGCCTTTTGCTTAAGTTTAATCATGAATTCTTCTCCTTTTTATCCAGTTCAGGTTTATGTTCCAAAAAAAAGCCGCATCTACCACTATGGGGAGATACGGCTTTATAGTCATGCTAAATACTATTTTCAGCTGATACTATCCCCCCTTATTCTGCTCATTACGCCACCACCACAGGGCCTTGTCCTGCAGCAGCTCCAGCTCGCCTGCCGCACTGAGGTTTAGAAAGGATTTGAAACGGCGGATCATCTGTCCGGTATAGGGATTGTCCTCTGCCAGGGACGCAAACAGATCTGCGTCTTCATTGATCATCTTTCTGGCTGAATTTACCCTGCGCATAAAAGAAGGAGTAGCGAATTTTTCCAGATTAATGTCCCGGGGCAAGCTGGCAAAATAGGAGACCGTGGTCACGAAATTCAGACTCTGAATGCAGGCCATGGCTTCGTCGTGCTCCTGGGCGGTTGTAACAAAAGTCTGCATGCCTGCCCGGCTGAAAAGTTCTTCCACCATTTTAACCTGCAATGAATCCATTTTGTTTCCCGGACACAAAGCGACTTTCATACGGTCACCCGGACCCGGATTCGGCCCGAACAGAGGATGAGTACCCATAACCGGACCATGGCAGGCTTTTTCCATGGCCGTAAGCGGCGACACTTTGACCGAACATATATCCGCCAGAATTGTTCCGGTACGCATACTGGGCGCTACAGCGTCCACCACCCGGCTGAACACGGAAATGGGCACTGCCAGGACAACCAGCTGGACCGGCAAAAGAAGGTCTTTAAGATCGCCGGGCAGGGGCTGATCCAGACAAAGGACCTTTATGCCGGCATCCGCAAATCGCTTATCCAGCATCCGCCCCATCTGACCGCGTCCGCCGACTATGGCTATATTATCAATTACCTGATTATTCATAAGCCCTGCGGATTTTTTCCCATTCCTTCCAGAAACCTGGAAAAGACTTGTTCACGCACTCCGGATTATCCAGGCCAACCCTTATGCCGGCCAGTTCATACAAAGAAAGACTCATGGCCATTCGATGGTCATCGTATGTTGAAAACTCAATTTTCTGTCCTGCTGCAGTCCCGGCCGGATCAATAACCAGACCGTCTTCAAGAAGCTCGCATCTGCAGCCTGTTTTTAAAATCTCATTATATACTCCGCCCAGGCGGTCACTTTCCTTTATCTTAAGATGAGCCACATTACTGATCCGGGTCTTTCCAGAGGCCAGAGAAGCCAGGACAGCCACGGTAGGCACCAGATCGGGACACATGCCCATATCCAGGTCAACTCCGGACAATTCCCTTGCCTGCACCAGAATACCCCGTTCCGATCTGTGCAGGACCGCTCCCATTCTTTCCAGTATATCCAGAATGGCCTTGTCACCCTGTCTGGAGCCGGGATCAAGTCCTCGGACCAAAACCGGTTTTTTGCCGATAGCCCCGGCAGCCAGAAGATATGACGCATTGCTGAAATCTCCTTCCACCTGATAGTCCCTGCTGGTGAACACAGCCGGATGGACGATAAATCTGACTTTCCCGGGCTGGGCTCTTTTGACCTGGGACGGCTGCACTTCTTTCCAGCTGCTGTTATCCAGAACCTGAATCTGTGGAACCAGTCCGAACTGTTCCATTACCTGCAGAGTAAGACTGACATACGGCCAGGAAACAACCTTTTTTCCGGTCAGATTTATGGTCAGGACGTCTCCGGCCATGGATGATGCCAGAAGAATTCCGGACAGATACTGGCTGCTTTCGTCAAGGGAAATATTTATTTCCCCTCCGGGCAGGCCATTGGAAATAATGGTCAGGGGAGGGCATCCGTCAATTCCCTGGTAAGTAAATCTGATGCCCAGAGGAGTCAGGGCGTTATCCAGACTTTTGATGGGCCTTTGATGCATGCGTCCCCGGCCTGATATTTCAAACTCACCTTTTCCGGCGGCAGCCACCGCGGCTATGAGCCGGCAGGTCGTGCCCGACTCACCCACGTCAAGGCTGACCCTGCAGTCTTCAGGAGCAGATATTTTCCCATTGATCCCTTTGACCCTAAGATCCTGGCCTGATCCTGAAAACTCCACGCCCAGGGCTTCAAGACACTTGCGGGTATGGACCAGATCATCGCTTTGCAGCACGTTGCTTAGTCTGGATTCTCCCCGGGCCAGCCCGGAAGCAATCAAAGCCCGGTGGGACATGGACTTGGACGAAGGCGCGTTAAGGATTATTGGCTCTGCAGAATTTTTCATATTATTTTTCCTAACAGTCTGTTGAAAAAGTCCTTACCCGGCAGACTGTTCAAAAATTCCAAGGGCAAGAAGCAAAAAAAGTTCAAGGTCGCAGCGTATTTAGGATACGTAAGAGTTTGAACTTTTTGCAGCGACGCAGCAATTGGGAGATTTTCAACAGTCTGCTAAGCTCCGATCTGCGGACCTTGTGGATAACTGCCCAGAATGCGCAGAAAATGACAGCTTTCCTCAAGCTCCTGCAATACGTCTTTATACTCTTCAGCAGTCAGATCACATTCCACATCAGCAAAAAAAACATATCTCCATTTTTCCACGCGCATGGGCCTGGATTCCAGCTTCTTCATGTTTATTCCTTTGCCGGACAATACGTTAAGGGCGGAGACCAGCGAACCGGGTTTGTCCGTGACCGTGAACAAAAGCGAAGTT
The DNA here is from genome assembly GCA_046496945.1 of Desulfonatronovibrio sp. Classification (GTDB taxonomy): domain Bacteria; phylum Desulfobacterota; class Desulfovibrionia; order Desulfovibrionales; family Desulfonatronovibrionaceae; genus Desulfonatronovibrio. The sequence goes on along the minus strand of JAWOGL010000028.1, from coordinate 3,101 downwards.
TTTTCCCTGTTGCCGGCCTCAGGAGGAAAACTGCTTATGATCAGAAATCTTGTCCAGTTATCAGGCACATCCTCCAGACCCTGTTCAAAAACATTTAAATGAAATATCCTGGCAAGCTTTTTATGCCCCAGAGCTGCTGCACCTTTTTCCCCGGCAGCCCTTCGTGCTGCTGAAGCAGTGCTTTCATCCGGGATTATCGCTACCCCGGGCAGATTGGTTTTAAGCCAGACCGAGCATTGCTGCAAAGCCTGGGGATGGGAATATACCCTGGTAATATCCGACAGTTTGTTTTCCCGGGTAATCAGCGCATGACTTATACGACAGAAAACCTCCGCGTGAATAAAAACCTCGAATTTGAGAAACAGATCCAGACTCTGGCCCACGCTTCCCTGCAGGGAATTCTCCAGAGGAATGATCCCAAGTTCAGCCTCCCTGTTATCCACCGCCCTGAACACATCCTCCAGGCTGTTTTTGGGAAAAAAATCAGCGCTTTGCCCCAGGTATTCGATCCCGGCAAAGTAAGAAAAAGTTCCTTCAGGACCAAGATAAACCACCCTTTGTTTTTGCTGCAGGCTTCTGGATGATGAAAAAATCTCTCGGTAAATAGCCCGGAGATGCTCTTCAGGAAGCGGGCCTTTATTCTTTCCGGCCAGGCCGTTGAAGACCTCTTTTTCCCGGAAAGGTTTGAAAACGCTGTCCTGAAATCTGGATTTTATCTCTCCCACCTTCAGGCTCAGGGCCGCCCGTCTGTTTAAAAGATCAAGCATGTCTTCATCAATTGCGCTTATCTGTTCCCGAATGGTTTTAAGACTTTTTTCCTGATCCATACTATTGTTCCCTGATTTCTTCCTGAATGCGCATTCCAAAATGTCTTCCGGCCTGATCCGGCCTGCACAGGACTTCGTCACCAACTTTCAGCTTTACCACACTGACCGGCTTTCCCTCTTTATTGACCAGCCTGATGGTCTCGGCGTTCTGGAGAATAACACTGCCTTTTTTTCCTTCAAATTCAGCAGTGATAAGAAGCATGGGCCTGATCTCCGTCTTTATCCTGCCGACCACCGCAGACACGCCCTCCCCGCTGCTGGAAGCAATCAGGACTTCATCTCCCGGGGCAAGTTCCTCAAGATAAGTAGTTCTGTCCTGAGGGAGGCAGGCATAGGAATGAACAGCCCCGGCGTTTATGCGGAAAGGACGGGCAGCCACATAAGGATTTGACTCTGTTTCTGCATTAACCAGAAAAGTAAACGCGCTGGAATTGCCCACCAGCATTCCCTGTCCGGTCTGAAGCAGAGAAATGGTATCCACACATACCCTGTGCCCCAGACCAATGGGCGCAATCTCGCATATTTTCCCGGGAACCAGTTCTACCTTGCCCTGATCCTGTTTTACTTTTTTCACCATCTGTTTAAGCTCACCCGCGCATCCCTGGTCAACCACCACGTGGCTGACACCTTTTTCCAGAATCCCCAGGGCTGTTTCCAGTCCGGAAAGAGAATCAACCTCCATACCCACGTCATCAACCTGGGCCAGGATATTTTCCACAGGAATAATTTCCGAGTCCCTGGCCAGAATCACCTTTTTTCCGGACCTGACCAGCTCCACTGCGGCCTCCTCGTCTTTTTTGCGGTTTATACTTATAAAGTTAAACTCTTCAATATCATAAACTTCTGTTCTGCCCAGCACTGAAATCTTTTCCATATCTTTTTTTTCGGCAAGTACTCCGTCAACACCTGACTCCAGGGCTAGAGTGAGTATTTTTTTATCAAACGGCACAGCTTTAAAATATAATTTTTTCTTCATTTCTAATTGGCCTGTATTTATTTACGGAACACCTAATTTATCAGCTTTTCCAAAAAAAAATGCCGGCAAAGGGAGTTAATCAGCCCTTGTCCAGCATTTCCATAGCCTCATCAATATCTACATCGTTATGCACAACCTCGTTTAATATCTTAATAAGCAGAGACGGATTGTCGTGCTGAAAGATATTGCGCCCAACCGACAGCCCCGACCCTCCGGCCGCCACCGCGTCGTGCACCATCTGAACAAGGTCCCGTCCGTTATCCAGCTTGGGTCCGCCGGCTATTACAACAGGTACGCAACAGGCCTCCACCACCCTTGAAAAACTGTCCATTTCCCCGGTATAAGGAACCTTGACCACATCCGCTCCAAGTTCTTCGCCGACCCGGGCACAATGACTGACCACATCTACATCATATTCATCCTTTACCTTGGGCCCTCTGGCATAAACCATGGCCAGAAGGGGCATTCCCCATTCATTGGCCCTGGAAGCAACCGCGCCCATATCCCGCAGCATGTCTCTTTCAGTTTCATCTCCAAGATTGACATGCACTGAGACTGCATCAGCTCCCAGCTTGATGCCGTCTTCCACAGAAGCCACCAGTGTCTTGGCGTTGGGATAGGGTGAAATAGAAGTACTGGCTGACAAATGGATAATCAGACCCACATCGCTTCCCTCTCCTCTATGCCCGCATCTGGCCAGTCCCTTATGCATAACAACAGCATTAGCTCCGCCCTCGGCAATTTTCCTGATGGTCGATCTTAAATCCACCAGGCCGTGGATAGGGCCTACTGTAACTCCGTGATCAAGCGGAACAATAATTGTCCTGCCTGTATTGCGGTTGAAAATCCTTTCCAGCCTGATTGCTTTTCCCAGATGCATCTCTTTTTCCTCCTTGGTTTTGAGGCCAAAGGCTGCCGGCGACCCGGATTTATGACATAAAAAAAGGGCCGCCGGCTTTTGCCTGCGGCCCTTTGGATTGTAAGTTTAAAAGTGTGCTAGACTAAAACTCTCCCTCCAGACCACAGGTCCTGATAAAATAGAAATACCAAAAATAAAAATTGGTATAAGTGTGGCTGAAGTTTTGAGTGTTGTTTAACATGGAAAAAGATATAATTTTATTTTTTCTGCCTTGTCAACAAAAAAAAACAAAAATTTGAAATTTAATTAATACGGCCGCGATATTACTTCGATTCCCGGGCGGATCCGGGTGAGGCGCTTTCTGTGCGTTATCATCCTTCATAAAAGCAGTAGGGGTCGCGCTCCTTGAATACGTCCAGTCTTTTACTGTGGGCAACGG
>JAWOGL010000017.1:0-4812 GCA_046496945.1 Desulfonatronovibrio sp. | reverse complement strand
CGCGCCTGCTAAGCGCGTAAGGGGTTAATAGCTCCTTCGAGGGTTCAAATCCCTCCCTCTCCGCCATTAACACGCGCAACCCCCGCCAAAGTTTAATAAAACCGCGTTAGCCACCCCTTTTCTATCCTTTTTCAGAATTTGATGCATTCCTTTCATATAGAGGAGTGAGCCTATGACATTTTCTCCACCTGAAAGAGACTGGAAGTATATCCGTAAAATTAAAAATGATTTACTTGCATCTCTGTGCAAGCGCATCAACGATGAATCCATGGATATCCTGGGAGATGAGAAGGGTTCTGAGTATGATAGATACCTTGCGCTTTACCGGCATATAAAAAAATCAGACCGGATCATTGGTGATTGTTTCGATGATTTCAAGCGGTCAAATCTTTTTATGAAGCTGGCACATCTTCAATTTCACCAGATACTCAAGGATGAGCATCTTGAGAATTTATCGCCTGAGACCAGGGCGAAACTTGAAGCTTTAGCAGCTTTTTGAAAAAGTCCTTACCAGGCAGGCTGCTCAAAAATTCCAGGCCCAGGGAACAAAATAGTTCAAAGTCAAAGTTCACCCCGTGAAACCCCTGGCCCGTTAAACATTCTTCAAATTAACTGGGCTTCTTTCGTTTCCCTGGGGCGTAACAACCCTTAAACGTGTTGACCAATCTCTACTGCCGGAGTTTCCTGCAGGGCATCAGTAAAGCTGCAAACCATAAGAGAGCTGAGTTATGCTGAAATACCATCTTTTTCTTTCCCCCTCTCCCCATCTGTATCTGACCACCAGGCACAAACTTAAATATGTTTCCGGAAAAATGAAGCCTTCTGCCGCGGATAAGAAGTCTGGAAAGAGGATATATCTTAACCGCTGTCTGCTGATGGATGACAACTCAGGCTGTCTTTATCTGGAATACCTGCCGGACAGCTATCCCTGCAGCCTGTACCCGTATCTGTACCGGGCCTTTGCAGACAAAGGGCCGGAAAAGAACATCCTGTCCGGCATGCCGGATACGCTGATTGTGCCCCGGCCCAGGCAGAATGCGCAGCTGGTGAATTTTCTGCAGGGCCAGGGTATCGGGGTTGAGGCTCCTGAGCCGGGATTCAGAAAAGGCAGTTCCGTTCTCGGGGAATTAACCAGACATGAAAACAATTATGAAGATGACGGCCTGTGGATGGCTCCAAGCACAGAATGGCCTGTGGAGCTGGCTGACCTGAACCGGTACATGATGTCCTTGCTGAAGTATTTTCATAATGATCTGCCCGTGGGCAGGAATCCCATGAGCAGAGCCGAGGTGTTTTATCAGGCCGGGCAGGAACTGCGCTTTCCCGGTGAAAAAAAAGATTACCTGGCCATGCCTGACCAGCAGACCAGACAGGAAGTGGATGATTTTGAAAATACTTTTTCAGCTTCAATCCGCGGACATTCCCAAAAAATATTTACTGAAAAAGACTGGTTTAAGGCCGATGAAGTCTTTGATGAAGGCATGGAATACTCCTGGTCCGGGCATCCCAAAAAGGCATTGCAGGCCTACAGGCGCGCCCTGGAAATTCATCCCGGACATGTGGATGCTCATGTGCATATTGGGAACTTTCTGACAAGGATTGGCCGCTATGCCCAGGCCAGGGAGTCATATACAGCGGCTGTTAAGCAGGGCAGGCAGCAACTGGGTGAGATTGAACCGGGAAATGCCTGGCTGGATATTGATACCAGGCCGTTTATGAGGGCCCTGCATGGCCTGGGGCTGGTCCTGGAAAAACTGAAGGAACGAAACAAGGCCCTGGAATGTTATCTGGAACTGTTAAAGATTGATCCTGATGATCACATAGGAATCCGCTATCTCATGGGCCGGATTTATCATGAGCTGGGAGATTTTAAACAGGCCGAAGAAAGATACAAAATAGCCAGTGAATGGCCTGATGGCGCCTGGGGTCTGGTCTGGCTTTACCTTGAACAGAAAGATCCTGGCAAAGCTTCCCTGGCCGCGGTCAAGGCCCTTGAGTCCAATGCGCATGTACCTGCTGTATTTCTTGAGTACAGGTACCTTATGGGTGATCGTGCGCCCCATTGCGCCATGTACAGTCATGAGCAGGCTGTTGCCTACTATCAGGATTACAGTTTGTTTCTGTTCCACCGTAAAATCAAGTGGCGTGAATTTCTGAAGGTATTTCTCTCAGTGGCCGGGATAAATGAAAAGATCAGGGAAATGAAAGAAGCGAGGCTGCCTCCCGGCATTCCGGAACGCCAGGCTGAGGAGCTGGCTGCCGGGGTTCTGGAAAAACTTGGCCAGCAGGAGGATCTGTTTTAATAATTTATGCGTTAACAGCGTGTTGAGAAAGTCCTTATTCAACAGCCGGTTAACCTGTTCGTAAAGCCTTTCCGGCTGCCTGGGCAAAGCCGGCAACATCCTCGGGCGTAGTGTCATAGCTGGTGACCAGCCTGGCTTCTGAGCTGTTCTCATCAAATATGTAAAAGAGATAACTGCGCCTTATCTTTTCAACCGCCGCAGGCGGGATTATGCAGTAAACCATGTTTGTCTGGACCGGGCGGGTCACTTCAAGACCTGGAATTTCATCCAGCTTTTCCTTGAGCAGCCGGGCCATTTCATTGGCATGACCGGCATTGGCCAGCCAGAGGTCATCCGTCAGAAGGGCTTCCATCTGGACCGCAAGAAAGCGCATCTTGCTGGCAAGCTGCATGCCCTGTTTTCTGATGTATTCAAAACCATCAGCCAGTTCCGGCCTGAAGAAGACCACGGCTTCCGCGCCCAGAAGACCATTCTTTGTTCCTCCCAGGGATAGTGCGTCCAGGCCGGTCTCTGCGGTCATTTCCTTGAGGGAAACCCCCAGGGCGGCGCAGGCGTTGTAAATCCGGGCCCCGTCCATATGAACCAGCATGGCGTTGGCATGGGCAAAATCACATAACTCCCTGACTTCTTCCACGCTGTAGCACACACCCAGATCAGTGGACTGAGTCAGGGAAATGACCCTGGGCTGGGAATAGTGCTGGTTTCCCCGGCAACCGAGAAAGGCTTCAACATCAGAAGGGGTGATCTTTCCGGAACTGCCGGGTACGGTGTAGAGCTTAGCTCCTGAAAATTTTTCCGGGGCCCCGCATTCCGCTGAATTCAGATGGGCGTTTTCCGAGCAGATTATCGCGTTGAATGACCTGGCCAGGGCTGAAACGCAAAGTGTATTAGCACCTGTACCGGTATAGACGAAAAAAGGATCACAGGGAGTCCCCAGCTTTTCCCTGATCAGTTCTGAGGCCCGCTCAGTATAGTAATCATCTCCATATCCCAGGGCGTGCCCTTTATTTGCGGCCATAATCGCTTCCATGACTGCCGGGTGAGCCGGAGAGTTGTTGTCGCTGGCAAAGTGATTTCCGGGGGTGCTGGTATGCTTTAAACCATATATTTTCATGTGTTATTCCTTATGGATTTTTCTGCCGGATGTGCTTCAAGGCTGGTCTGGATATCAGGGATCAGGTCAAAAAACAACCTTTTGCACCTGGGCCAGGTCAAGCATCAGGTTGACTGCTGACTCCTGTTCCCTGACTTCTGCCCTCTGACCACGGATTATGGCTTGAGCTGTCTTGGTTTTTCTGTTCAAATTTCGCTGATGATAAAAAATGATACCTGGATGAGTTTTGTTTTGCGTAAAATATTTTTCTTTGCTGAATATAATTTATTGCATCTTCTTTTATCAGCGCAAATCAGCGAGATCAGCGGTTCAAGATCTTCTGCTTTCATATCAAAAGCAAAGAAAAATATTTTAGCCGCTGATTGCGCAGATCTCCGCAGATTGAAATAGACTTTTATCAGCCATAATCAGTGTTGTCAGCGGTAGCAATTTTTGTCCGGGAAATAAATATCAGTGGGATAAAACCAACAAGCGTAACACTTAACATTGAAAAATTTAGCGTGGTTGAGAGAATTCAGCTCATGGAGAACATTTGGGATTCTCTGGCTCACCATCAGACTGAGATTGAGTCTCCACAATGGCATTATGATATTCTGAAGCAGAGAAAACAAGAAATTGATAATGGTGATGCCCGGTTTATTTCTTTTGAAGAGCTTGCGGCAAGGCGCAGATGAGAAAGATCAAAGAAGTGGTCATCCTGTCGCATGTGGCTCATGACCTTAATAATGGCAAAGAATTCTAAAACCGTAGTGAACCGGGAGTTGGTGACTATTTCTGAGACAGTCTGATTGCTGACATGAAGTCCCTGATTATATATGGTGGCGTTCATATAGTAAAAAATGGCTATTACCGTATGTCAGCCAAACGTTTTCCTTACTCCATCTACTATACCATTGAAAAGCAAGTTGCTTTCGTAATTGCAGTTTTGCCAATGCGAAAAGGTCCGCTGTGGATAGAAGATCAATTGAGGGTAAGGGAGTGATTAAAAAATTCTGGTAACTACTCACCACAATTTTTGGTTAACCTCAGCCTTACCTGATAAAGAATTATTGTAACTATTCAGCAAGATCGAATAAGAAGACCTGGACCCCGGATTTGATCCGGGGTGACGGTTAAAGCAGGCAGTTGCCTTTTCCGTCATTCCGGCGAAAGCCGGAATCCAGTGTGGTTGAATGGATATATGCCGTATGTGGTGAATAGTTACGAATTATTTGCCACAGACAATAAGCCAGACTAAAAAGACAGACACAGGATATTTTTCCGCGGGCGACCTGCCCGCAGAAAAGCTGTCAGCTACCTGCAGTACAATATTCTGCCTCGCCGCCAGGCAATGGCATCCTTTCCTCCTGGCAAGTCGCCAGGAGGAAAATATTCAGTCTGTCTTACAGTCTGCCT
>JAWOGL010000013.1:0-3077 GCA_046496945.1 Desulfonatronovibrio sp. | reverse complement strand
TTGTAACTATTCACCATGTACGGCATATGACTATCCAACCGCACTGGATTCCGGCTTTCGCCGGAATGACGGAAAAGGGCAACGGCCTGCTTTAACCGTCACCCCGGACCAGATCCGGGGTCCAGGTCTTCTTATTCGATCTTGCTGAATAGCTACGAATTTTTTAACATAAGCGGACTTCATCATTAATAACCACGTGAATATCTGTCATAAGGAAGGATTACGTTAAATACGGTGTACTTTCCTTCTTCGCTCTGGACTTCAATCCTGCCGCCATGGTTTTTAATGATCCCCTGCGAGACCGACAAACCCAGTCCATTACCCTTGCCCACAGGTTTGGTGGTAAAAAAAGGATCAAATATTCTGGCCTTTACCGGTTCAGGTATTCCTTGACCATTATCACTCACACTGACCATTATGAAACCGCGCGTATTGGCATGCTTTTTTACTGCTATGACTACTTCTCTGTCCCGGTCCACCGATTCAACAGCATCCAGGGCGTTTATAATAAGATTAAGAAAAACCTGTTTAAGCTGTTGTTTGTCTCCGCGAATATGGGGCAGATCAGGTTCGACCTCCACTTTTAATTCAATGCCTGATACTCTGGCCTGGTTCAAAGCCAGATTTGTTGTAGACTTAACCAGATCAACCACATTTATAGCCTCGCTTATGGATTCGCTTTCCCTGGTAAAATCAAGAAGGTTGCGCACAATATTTCTCGACCTGTCGGTTTCTCCAATTATATCCTGGAGCATATCGGTCTTTTCCTCATCCGACATGTCTTTATAGTCTTCCAGCATAGTGTGAGCAGTAAGCATAATGTTATTCAAGGGATTATTGAGTTCATGGGCCACGCCGGCTGTCAGGGTCCCTATGGCTCTTTGTTTGTGTGATTCAACCATGGAATTGTGATGATGTTCAAGTTCATTAAGCATCCTGTTGATAGCCAGTTCGACAATAGTAAATTCATCACGGTATTTATAGACCGGCATTATCGGTGTAAAATCTCCCTGAGCAATCCTGCGGGTATGCGATATCAACCGGTTCAGAGGGCCCATGAATCTACGCGACAGAAAATGGGTTACGTAGAAAATCATTAACAAAAGACCGACCATGAAAAAAGCAGGAACCTTCTGCAAAAGACTCATCAATGAGTTAATGGAAGCCTGTTCTTTTTCCACAAGATCAACTGCCGCCTCTACCATTTGAGAACCATGGTCACGCAGCTGGCTTTCAATATTATTGAGATATTCATCCTGCTCTCCAGCTAAATCACCATAGTTCTGCAGCTCATCAAGAAGGCCCAGATATTTTTCCATATGGTTTTCTATCAGCCTGACCCTTTCGGGACTGGCTATCTTGGAAAGGTTGTCACGGTTTTCCTCAAGTTTGGTTTGAGCGTTGCCAGCACTGTAAACCGCGTCATCAACATTAGTGCCATAAAGAAAAAAATTCTTTTCCCAGCGCCTGGCCTGTTCAATATCAAAAAGAAAATTATCCCAGGTCTGCATCAGTTCTATTTTGATCTGTATGCGGTCCACCGCGATCATTGCGCCGGCGGTTATGCCCAGAGCCAGGAAAAAAATAAACATAAAGGCCGTAATAATCTGCGCTCTGAATCCAAAACTCGGCCGCTGCAGCAATTCCTTGTCAGCCAGTTTACGGTAATAGGCTTCCCTGGATTCTTCACTGTCAATATTCTGGGTATAGATGCTGTGTTCGGGAGCATCCTGGTTTGTGCCCGCAATGGTCATGATTTTTCTCCAAAAATTTTATTTATCACAAATCAGATTACAAAATCTTTTACAATCAAATATCCGGTGTAAGCCTGATAAAGTCCCAGGCCAAGAAGCGTCAAGTTATTTATTCCATGCAGCACCGGCAGCCAGAAGCGTTTCTTCTTTTTTCTGTCCATAATTGACCCGGTCAAATAAGCAATAATCAGAAAAGGAACCATGATCATGGCTGCCTGGTTATGGTTCTGAAAGACCGGACTTACTCCCCACTCGGACTGAACCGCAACCCTGCCCAAAACAAAGCCGCCCAAAAGTACAATAATAATTATCCGACCCCGGAAAGCATGTTTTTTCCATTCAAATTTTCCGGGTTTGCCCAGATGCAGGGCTTTGAATCTGGGCCAGGCCAGATAAAGCAGATAAAAAGCTGTAATAATTGCCAGTAACTGAATAACCGGGTGCAGCCAGAGCATTGAAAACCTCCTGAAAGTTGGGTTGATAAACAAAGTCTTACAGGTTCTTTTATCAAAAATAAAACTTTATTTGTATCTATTTACCATATATTATGATCAGCACTGAATCTAAGGCCAGTCCCCGGTTCATGTTTCGCCATTGATGCGATGTTTGACCGTCGCAGGTTCCGTTCAGGCAAACCATACACATTAAAAACCGCCGATTTTTTTCCAGAATATGCAAGATTTCCAATCCAGTATAACATGCCAGCTAATGGTTTGCCTTAGGGAACCGCGACAGGGAGTTCGTATCAACAGAAATCTGAACCGGGAACTGGCTACTGGCTATGGTGAATAATTACCTTTATTTTGAAGTTTTGCAGTTGTATCAGTATTTACAATTACCAAAACATAAACCAATATATTAATGATTATTTACTGTGAAGAGGCCCGTGGAGTAATGTTATGCTGGAAAAATTACTGGAACCAAAGTCCATTGCGGTGCTGGCTTCCACCAGAACCTCGAAACAAGAAGCCGGTCTGGTGGTCGCCAACCTGAAAAAATTCGGTTTCCAGGGGGCGGTTTATCCTGTCAATTTCAAATCTGAGAAACTACCGGAAAAAACAGGTTATCCTGACATGGCTTCGTGTCCCGGAGATGTAGATTTATGCATAATCACCGCACCTGCACCTGAAGTTGCAGACCTGGCAAAACAGGCTGCATACTCGGGAACGGGTTCAATAATTGTTTTAAGTCCGGGTTTTAAAGAAAGCGGCGACCAGGGCGAAAAGCTGGAGCGCGAACTGCTTGATATTTGTATTTCCCGGAGTATACCTCTCCTGGGACCTAACTGCAATGGTCTGATAAATACCCATAACCGGATGAACG
>JAWOGL010000235.1:0-3986 GCA_046496945.1 Desulfonatronovibrio sp. | reverse complement strand
GCATGGCCACCAATATACCGCCCCACAACCTGGGAGAGATAGTTGATGGCCTTCTTCATTTACTGGATAATCCCCGGGTAACAGTCAAAGAGCTCATGGCCTTTATAAAAGGCCCTGATCTGCCTACAGGGGCGTATATCTTTAATATGAAAGGAGTAAGGCAGGCCTATGAAACCGGCCGGGGCAGCTTTAAAATAAGATCTAAAGTGGATGTGGAATCCAAAAATAAGTATCAGGAAACAGTTATTATTTCTCAGATACCCTTTGCCCTGAACAAATCCAACCTTGTGGAAAAAATTGCAGGTCTGGTCAATGAAAAAAAGATAGAAGGCATATCAGATTTAAGAGACGAATCCGACCGCAACGGCATCAGGATTGTCATTGATTTGAAAAAGGGATCAATCGCCGAAGTCATAATTAATAAGCTGTACAAGCTGACCGCTCTGGAAACAAGTTTTGGAATCAATATGATGGCCGTGGTCAACAATCGGCCAAAACTTCTTAATATTAAGAGCATTCTGGAACATTTCCTGGAACACAGAAAAGAGATCATCATAAGAAGGTCCAGGTTTGAACTGGAGAAGGCTGAACACCGGGCCCATATTCTGGAAGGATTGCAGATAGCTCTGGACAATATTGATGAAGTGGTCAGACTGATCCGTTCTTCATCCACACCTGCCGAAGCCAAGGAAAAACTGATCAAGGCCTTCAGTTTAAGCGATATCCAATCTCAGGCCATTCTGGATATGCGGCTGCAAAGACTGACCAATCTGGAGCGCGAAAAGCTCCTTGAAGAATACCGGGAGATTCTCAAAAAAATTGAATATCTCAAGAGTATTCTGGAAAACATTCAGGTTCTGAAAGGAGTAATCAAAGAAGAACTGGAGTATCTGAAAAAAACCTACGCCACCCCCAGAAAGACGGAGATACTGGACACCGATCCTGACAGCATAGATATTATGGATATGATTCCGGACAGTGAAGTGGTTCTGACCTTGTCCAGGAAAGGATATATCAAAAGAACCCTCCTGGAATACTATCATATGCAGAAAAGGGGAGGTAAAGGGATTGCAGGAGCCAATGTTTCAGAAAAAGATTTTATCACCACCCTGATCACCACAAGCAATCATCAGGATGTTTATCTGTTTTCCAACAAAGGAAAAGGGTACAAGATCAAGGCCTATGAAATCCCTGAAGGCAGCAGAACCGCAAGAGGGGTGCATATACATAATCTCCTGCCCCTGAAAAGCGATGAATATATTGCCACAGCTCTTTCCGATCCTAAACTGCATCAGAATGAATATTTCCTGTTTGTATCCAAAAAGGGAATAGTCAAAAGAACAGCAATTGAGCAATATAAAAACATGCGTTCACTTGGCATGATTGCGGTCAGCCTCAGGGAAGAGGATGAACTGGTAGGTGTAAGGGTGGTTAATCCCGGTTCCAGAATAATTCTGTCTACCATGAACGGGCTGGCTATTCAGTTTGCCTGCAATGAAATCAGGGCCATGGGCAGAGGCGCTGCCGGGGTAAAGGGAATATCTCTTCGCAAAAATGATGAGGTTGTTTCCGTGGTTATAGCCAACGGTCACCAGCGTACAGACCTGTTTACCATATCCGAAAATGGGTTCGGCAAAAAAACAAACCTTGAAATGTACAGAATTCAGTCCAGAGGAGGCAAGGGTCTCATAAACATGAAGGTTACCCCTAAAACCGGACGAGTTGTGGGCTCAATGCTTGTTTCCGACCATGATGAACTTATATTTTTTACTTCCACCAATAAAATAATACGGATCAGTGCCGCGGATATGAGGCAGGTAGGCAGATCAACCCAGGGAGTTAAGATGGTTAACCTGGAAGGAGATCAGAAAGTTATCTGTTTTGATATGATTATCCAGGAAAATCAACTGATCCCCCAGGAAAATCAACTGGAAGGATAAATCCAGTCCCGGAAAGAATTTTCCGGATATAACAGGAATAAGTTTCAGCAGCAGGGATGGTATGCCAAGGTGCTCATAACTGACTTCTTTAGGAAGTTAATACATAAACCGACTATAACTCACGTCCTGCCCTGCATATTTGTTTTATTTTTTTTTGTTGCCTGCACTAAAACTGATAATGAGCTTGAATACTATAACAGGGCTGAAACGGCCTTCAGCGACGGCAGGATAAAAGAAGCAGCTCAATTATATGAACTTTTCCTTGAAAAAGAAACCGATTTTCCGGAAAGGTTTATCGCCTGGCAGAGGTTGTTGACAATATATAAGGATATAAGCCGCAATACTGATAAAGGCCTGCATATTCTCAAGGCCATGAGCGTGGAATATGAAAATGACCGGGAAAAACTCTGGCTTATTTACATGAAAATTGGCCAGTTGTATTCCAGGCAGAATAATTTTGACAGCAGTATTGAGTTTTACAGGAGAGCGCTGGACATAGCAGCAAAGGATCAGGAAATTTTTCAGTCATACGAAGCCCTGGGTGAAGTATATTATAAAAAGCGTGATTACTTGAAAGCAGTTGAGTTATTGGAGGAATTTTTAGCATCAGTTACCGGCACATTGTCTGACAGAACTGGTATGATAAACTATATTCTGGGAAGATCTTATTACCAGCTAAAGGATAGAAATTCTGCTGTTCAATATCTGCGCAGGACTTTTTACATGGACGCTCCGGAAAATCAGCGCGCAAAAGCAGGTATGCTTATGTATGATATATATCTGGAAATGGAAGATTTTGAAAAGGCGAGAAAGGTGCTGGATGAACTGGGAAAATTTCACCCTAATCCCCAGGTAATCAGATTGCGTCTGGAAGACCTGCCATGATTTTCCTGCGGGTATTTGTAAATGGGGAATAAATATTTTTTAGTTTCCCTCTGAAAAGTCTTTCAGGATGATGAAACTGATGGTTTTTTTCCGGAAAAAAGGGAAAAAAACCGTTTCCGGATATAAATTTTTTAAAAGGGCAATCAGTCTGATTGCCCTTTTAAAGTAAAATTCTGCCCGATTAGTCTTCCAGGGTGGATGTATCTCCCACTTCCTCTCCCAGTTCTTTAGCCTTAAGAACCCGGCGCATAATCTTGCCGCTTCTGGTTTTGGGCAGTTTATCTCTGAATTCAATACTCTTGACTACTGCCACCGGCCCAAGCTCCGTGCGCACGTGCGTTTTCAGCGCCTTTATCAGCTGGTCCGTATCTTCCACCTCTACATCATCATTCAAAGTGACAAAGGCTTTGGCCACCTCATGCTTGATTTTATCCGGTATGCCGATGACAGCGGCCTCGGCAACAGCCTTGTGGGAAACCAGGGCGCTTTCAAGCTCAGCTGTACCTACTCTGTGGCCGGCAATGTTTAAAACGTCATCAGAGCGTCCCTGAATCCAGAAATAACCGTCTTCATCTTTTCTGGCCACATCTCCGGCCAGATAGTATCCCGGAAATTTTTCCCAGTATGTTTTTTTATATCTTTCCGGGTCTTTATACAAAGTCCTGAGCATGGAGGGCCAGGGGTTTTTAATGACCAGATAGCCACCTTTACCGGGTTCAACCGGGTTGCCGTCCTCGTCAAGAATGTCCGCCTCTATTCCCGGCAGGGGTTTGGTGGCTGAACCCGGCTTGAGCAAAGATATGGGCAGAGGACTGATCATGAAGGAGCCGGTTTCCGACCAACCAGAAACATCTCGAAATTCAATTTCATGCGTACCTTCACTGTCGATAAATTTTCTTGCTTCATGTGGTAACCACTCTGTTTCACCAACTTTTCTCCAATTTCCATCAGCGCTGCGAGCTTCTGGTGGTTGTATGCTTACCTCTAAAACTGTAATTTCCGCATTATAGAGAAAACCAATTTGTGGTATTGTGTCGTTATAATCATAATATTCATAACCCACAAGATCAGAAGGTTCGCCAATCATATTAAAACGATATGTTTGACTTGCCTGTCAATCATATTAAAACGATATGTTTGACTTGCCTGTGGTTCCCAAGC
>JAWOGL010000164.1:0-7219 GCA_046496945.1 Desulfonatronovibrio sp. | reverse complement strand
ATGCTCCCCGCCCGGGGCGAGATCCTTTTTCATTACTGCGCTTCGCAGAAATGAAAAAACGCTTTCTCTTCTCTGCGAACTCAGCGCCTCTAGCGACTCCTGGAGCGGGCGAGAGACAAAAAAAATCTTATGTCTTGGCCCTAATATGCAGTCAACATTGCTTTAAGCCTTTTCCCGGCTAAGTACGCTTGAACCGGATGAACCATATTTTAGAAAGGCATTTTATAATAGCATATAAAATGTATCTATTCAGCAAGATCGAATAAGAAGACCTGGACCCTGATTTGATCCGGGGTGACGGTTAAAGCAGGCAGTTGCCTTTTCCGTCATTCCGGCGAAAGCCGGAATCCAGTGTGGTTGAATGGATATATGCCGTATGCGGTGAATAGTTACTATAAAATAAAGTTTTTTGATGATTTCTTTTGCCGGTCTTCAGAATAATTGAACAAAACTATGCCATGTCCCATAGCCAGAGTCGGGGGATAGCGTCGGGCAAAAAAGTTTGGGTAAAAAATATTGACAATCCGCCTTTTATATGTACAAAATGTTGTACAGGAGGTGATAAAATGGAAGCTATAACCTATACAGCAGCAAGGCAAAACCTTGCTAAAACAATGGAAAAAGTTTGCAGAGACCGTGCTCCGATGATTGTGACACGGAAATCCTCAGAATCGGTAGTAATTATGTCTCTTGAGGATTTTGAAGCATTTGAAGAGACTGCTTATCTATTGCGGTCACCGAAAAATACAAGACGGTTACTTGAATCTATCGTCCAGCTCGAAAATGGCAAAGGAAATGAAACGGAGCTTATTGAATGAAGCTCGTCTTCTCCGACCACGCCTGGGACGATTACATTTATTGGCAAAAAACTGATAAAAAAATGCTTCGCCGTATCAACACCCTTATTAAGGAAACTAAACGTAACCCTTTTGAAGGTGCCGGCAAACCTGAACCTTTGAAGCATGCCCTTTCCGGATACTGGTCCAGAAGAATCAATGGCGAGCATAGATTCATTTATAAGATTTCAGATAATTCAATTTTGATTGCTCAACTGAGATATCACTACTGATACATTTTACAGCCCCAACCAGGGATGGTTCCTCGACACAATGAATGGATTTGAACAAATAGTTCAGCAGTTTTTTCTTGCGTTAAGCGATTCCTGGAGTGGTCGAGAGACACCCTCTTATCTGCGTGAATCTGCCTGCCCCGTGAAATCTCTTCCAATTTCACTGGGGCGAGATCTGCGGTTAAATTCTTCCGGCTTCATTCCTCAAGCATCAGGGCAAAGATAAAGATTTTTTAGCCGCTGATTAAGCTGATTGCCGCTGATAAGAGAAGTTTTAATTCTGGCTCATGGATTTTAAATGAATGGATTTGTACAAAATCCACGGCTAACGTCCAAGAGCCACCAGGGATTCCGTTTTTTGTATTTGTAGACTAAGTGAATGTTCTGAGAGAAGCTTAAGCCTGCCTGAATTTTCAAGCTTTGTTTTGTCAGTCTTGAAAAACAATTGAATTGGACTATGCCATGGCCATAGCCGTAAATTAGCATCACAATCCATGTAGCAAAGTGAATAATTATATTTTGAATAGCTTATCTTTCTTTTAAATGAGCGAAAGAGACAGCCTTGGTGGGGGCTTGTCCCTTTCTACAGGAGACAAAAAGAATAATTCTCGCTGTGTTGCTACGAAAATCTCAAACTCTTACGTTTGTATAAATACGCCGCGACTTTGACCATTTTTACTGTTTATCCGGCACCCACTTAAGTAAGTATTATCCAGGCATAAGTCTTTAGTGGCGTCCTAAGTGGGTACCGGACAGTCGCTTGGAATTTTTAGACAATCTACCTATTAAGATCTTTTTCACGCTGTTAATGCCATCTTCGCTCCGGCCTGCATTGTGCTTCCAGACAAGGCAGAACTGACTGGATCGAGCTGCCGCGGCAGAGCTCGTACATCTGGTGTGACCCGTCATCATTTTCAATCTGCATTTTTACGCGATATGTTGATTCAGGCGGAATTTCAAACCGAAAACCCATGCAGTACCAGGCTTCAATATGAAAGTCTTTTTTTTCTGTGGGTCTCTTGGTGTAGCCGGCCCAGTGGATCCGGCAATCGTAAGGCACATACGTCAATGGCCACAAAGGATGCTGAACTTTCGTGCATTCATACAGCGGGTTGTCCAGAGAGTGGGGCATGTTTCGCCAGTTCGCGGTCCAGGCTGTTCCGGACATGACCAGCCCGGTCAGGCAGAGCATAAACGCCAGAGCCACAATTACAAACCACTTTTGCTGTACCATCTTCATGTTTTCCTCTTTAAGTTAAAGAATATTGTTCAGGCTTCCTGGTTATAAGCATTATACATACCAGAATAAAAAAGTTAGCAATAACAATATATAACAAAAAAAATGCTGACCATATCTAAAAGTGCGCGCCAACCTGGTTGGCATTTGTTGGCATTGGAACTTATTGGTGATTCAGGGTTTTGAACTGTAAAACAGTGGAAAGATTAATACCCTTAACCGGACATCCTTCCAAAAGGTCAAAGGGTCAAATATCCGAAGAATCAAATCGCCCATCACTGTCCGGCACGCACGGCACGCACGTAATAGCTACTTGACTTAGCGCCGTAGTACACGTTGCCGCTGTTGAAGTTGACGCGCCGCGCGCTGGTCGAATATTGGCTGGAGTAGGTAGTAGACGACCAGTAATCGGACGATCGCACGTCCATTAATTTTTTACACTCCGAATTATACAGCCCCTTTAATTCATCCTTGCTCGGCAACCCCCAATCGGAATGTCCTCCCAGGGATAGGCTGGAAGCATAGCTCATGGCCTGATGCCATTCCATTTCTCCAGCCGTAGCCTTCTGCCACATAAGGCCACTACCGTTGTCGGTTACTGTCCCGTCCCCGTTGTCCTCGCATTGCGGACCACCAGCGCCAAAGGCCGTGCCTGAAATGACAAGCCCGGTCAGGCAGAGTATAAATGCCATTGCCACAATTACAAACCACTTTTGTTGTACTGCCTTCATGTTTTCCTCTTTAAGTTAAAGAATATTGTCCAGGTTTCCTGGTTATAAGCACTATACATACCAGAATAAAAAAGTTAGTAATAACAATATATAACAACAAAATTCTTGATCAGGCCTGAAAGTATGCGCCAACCTGGTTGGCAGTTGTTGACACTGGGTTTGTTGGCAGTTCGGAAAATTCGAGTTACTAAACCAGTGGAGGGAATTTCTGCCTGAGTCCGTGAATAAGCAGCACATAAAAGCAATAGCAAGATTTTTTATGTAATCAGGCCGGTGGGGAAGGCTGCCACGGCAGCTTTGGCCAGGATCTCTTGACCAGCTTGGCTGGGGATACACAGGGCCAAGACTAAGTGCATGTTCAGCAAGAAGTTCAGCCCTTCCTGAATAACCAAGCCTTTTGCAGTCAGTCTTGAAAATAGTTGAATTGGACTATGCCATGGCCTAGCAGGAGGCTTGAAGAAACTTCTTAGGGTAATATACACAAATTTATAGATCTCTTTACAATAAACAAAAAAATATTATTTTTTTGTTTATTGTCAGGATAAATGATAGAAATCATGTAACTATTCACCATGTTCGATCAAGAAGACCTGGACCCCGGATCCGTCATCCCGGACTCGATCCGGGACCGGGGTGACGGTTACAGAAAATTGTTGATCTTTTCCGTCATTCCGACGAAAGCCGGAATCCAGTGCCTTTGAATAGCCATATTCAGTATGTGGTGAATAGTTACGAAATCATTAATTCACGGAGGTTTAATAAATGACATCCCTTCGCATTATTGCGACTTCGGCAGGGCTTTTTTTGGGACAGATTTCCAGTACTGGTCAGGCACATGCTCAATGGGGGCCAAGATCTGAATATATGCATTCTTTTTGGGGAGGCATGGGATGGATAGGTATGCTTTTTCCCTTGCTTATTCTGATTATACTCGTATTGATCTTGCTGCTGATTGTCAGGCGGGTTCTTCATAGTAGCCGTTCCAGAAGTCAAATTAATGTTTCAGATAGTCGGTCCGGCAAAGCTATGGAAATCTTAAAAGAACGGTATGCTGGCGGTGAAATAGACCGCAAGGAGTTCGAACAGAAGAAGCAGGACTTGTCTTGAATTTGAATTTTTTAAACACCTTATAGCTATAAGGTGCTTAAAGATGAAAAACATTATTTTAAAGCGGTTCACGACCCAGTCTGATGAAAAAACATTAGACTACTTTACTTGTAAAAAACTATCTGACCCAGAAATTTCACCTTTGGGGTCGGACCTAACCATCATACTAAAATATCAGGATAAACCCGGTGAAATCCAGCAGAACTGGGCTGCAAGGCAGCATTTCACCAGGCAGGTGTCCCAAATCAGCCTGTTTTCAGAGCTTAGATGTTCAAGTTCATAAAGATTTTTGGGCAAATGAATATGTTCGCAGTAAACATTATAACGCTTTTGCTTCCGGATCGGCAATGGTTGAGGATGCCTTGGTCTTGTTTACCTTGCGCATTCCAGAAAATTGATAAGCGGGTGCATCCACTGAACTTCTTTTTAGAGACACGGCAACACCTTTGATTTAGAAATGGAATTACAGTACTCTAATAATCCAACGCGTTCACTTCCTGACAGCCCTTATGGCAATCACTGATCTCAGTGGAACTGTCCAGGACCTCGCCGCATCCCCAGATGCAGAGTTCAAAGGCTTTATCCCGGTTCCTGCCTCGCTGAATCCGGTACTGCAGATACCCGTTGCAGCCCGTCCGCTCAGCATAGGGCTTACCCTGGCAGAAATTGTCAAACAACACGTCCATGAACGGTCCTCCGGCCGATGCCGACTGGTCAAAAAAAACCAACGAACCCGCTACCAACGCGGCGGCAAAAAATTTGCGAAGCATCACACCCTCCTGATTTGTCTGTTTCTGTGTTTTGGAATTTTTGAACAGCCAGCCTGATATGGATTTTTTCAACAGGCTGATAAGCTTTCTGTTAATTTCCGGGAAAATGAGAACAGCTTTGTCCGGGAGGACAAAAAAGTAGAACATATGAGGTCCATTCATTGCCTATAGGATGAGATCCCAGAATCACTTCTGCCCCGGTACAATTTGAAGTGATATTTATTTCTTCCACTTTTGGGTTGCCCTGATAGTCTTTGAAGCTGCAGGATGTGGTGATATGCAGAATATTGCAGAGATCCGAGGTGAGAGCGGTTCTCTTTTCCTCACCTGCTGTCAGAGAGTTGATAAAGGCGGAGGCTTTTATCCCTGCTCCTGTAGCCGCATCAAACCTTATAAAGCAGGTAGCGTTTTCGTTATTGCTGTTGATGGGGTTGTCAAGATTGTTCAGAACTTTGAATTTGTAAGTTTCAGCCCTCACTGATCCGGAGGTGATAAATATTGTCGCCATCGCCATGATCACCAGAAAACAACCGCATTTTTTTTGCATATTCACCTCCAGTTTTTGATATAATTTTTACTTGTTAGCTCTTAAGTGTCAAGAGGATGTCTAATTTAACAGGTTGTTGAAAATCTCCCAATTGACTTTGTCGCTATAAGTTTAGTTCAACGTTCAATGTTCAATGTTCAACGTTGAAAAGTAATAAAAAAATGATTCCGCGAACTTTTTTTATTGTTTATCCGGCACCCACTTAAGTGAGTATTATCCCGGGATAAGTCTTTAGTGGTGTCCTAAGTTGGTAGCGGGACTGTCGCTTGGAATTTTTGAACAACCTGTCTGGTAAGGACTTTTTCAACAGGCTGATAAGCTTATAAGGAGGATCTATGAACTGTACCATGATTGTTTCAACCCCTGACCCCGAGATCATCTGGAATGCTTTTCGTTTAGGAAATCTCATGCTGAATAATGATGATGACGTGAGCATTTTTCTAAACGGACCTGCTGTAAATTACACACAGGGTGACTCAGAGCAGTGTCCCGTAAAAGAGCAGGCCAAAATATTCACACTGAGTGAAGGCTCCCTGACCGCCTGACAGAAATCCATGGGCATCCACGGTGTGGATGAAGACGAAAGACTGAAAAAGTCAAATCAGAAAGAGCTTTACAGGCTGATATGCGATTCTGACAAGGTTTTGTGCTTCTAATCTATTTTGGTTCATCCGGCTAAAGCGTACGTAACCGGGAAAAGGCTTAAAGCCATGCTGAATGCATGTTTGGGCCAAGGCATAAGAAATTATTGTCTCTCGCCCGCTCCAGGAGTCGCTTGAGCCGCGGAGGGCGCAGTGAAGAGAAGCCATTTTTGCATTTCTGCGAAGCGCAGCAATGCAAAAGGATCTCGCCCCGGGCGGGGAGCTTGTTATTCATCGCCACCGGCTCGGTGGATATGAATATTAGATTTCTTTCTCCTGCCTTGCTCCGTGCCTCTAGGGCCGCTTCGGCCCGGGCGTGAGATATTCTTATTCTTTAGGAGAAAGGGACAGTTCAATTTTCAAAAGTACGCTTTAACCGGATGAACCTCTTTTATCATCATCAATTCTCGGATGTCAGTCTGGTTCGGTTTCGTCAGCCTCCTCATCGGACCGCATGCTTTCACGCAAAATCCGAGGTCAATCCTGTTCAGACTATTCGGACATTTTTCTACTTGAAGGCCATGCACTCCCTGATACTCCCGTTTTCCCTTTTACTGCAGAGTTCTAGTCCATCTCCCTGCCCCCTGGTGGTGGTCCAGCCATGTTCGTCTACCTGGACATGGGCTTCGAGGTAACCAGCATGGTCACTGTCGTGGTAATCGATCAACTGGTAATAGACCACTCCGCCCTTGTCGTGACGGCATTTTTTCATGCCCGGATTCAATGTCCAATCGTTCTCGCATAACATACCGCAATTAAGGTTCACTGCCATGACTTTTTCGGACTTGTTATAAGCGCACATGGCCTGGGCTGACGACCAGCAAAATCCCACTAAGATAAACAATAAAGTTAAAATTTTTGCTGCTTTCATGTTATCCTCCTATTATAAAATTAATGTAGCTATTCAGCAAGATCGAATAAGAAGACCTGGACCCCGGATCTGGGCCGGGGTGACGGTTAAAGCAGGCCGTTGCCCTTTTCCGTCATTCCGGCGAAAGCCGGAATCCAGTGCGGTTGAATAGTCATATGCCGTACATGGTGAATAGATACAAATTAATATCAATTTAGTTTTTGACACCGTCCAGTTAATGCTCTTTCAAAACGGGTACAGGCCTTG
>JAWOGL010000103.1:0-10418 GCA_046496945.1 Desulfonatronovibrio sp. | reverse complement strand
CCTTGAATTCAGTGACTGTTCATAATGTATGGTGAAAAGATACAAAAATTGTAAATATTCAGCAAGATCGAAGAAGAAGACCTGGACCCCGGATCCGTCATTCCGGACTCGATCCGGGACCGGGGTCCCGGTTAAAGCAGACAGTTGCCTTTTCCCGTTATTCCGGTGAAAGTCGGAATCCAGTGTGGTTGAATGGACATATGCCGTATGTGGTGAATAGTTACTAATCTTTTTCAGAAAAAATAAGTGATTTCAAAAAATCTATATATATTAGTGCTTTTGTGGGCCGTTCTTGCCCTGCCCTGTGCTGTGGAAGCGTCCGGGGATCCAGACAGTGCAAAAAGCCGGGGAGGTTCTGAAAATAATCAGAAAATGAGCATGGACAAGGTATTGCGGGTGGCCATCATCAGTCTGGACATACCTCCCTTTGTCTTCAGGACGGACGGCCATTTACAGGGGGCGGACATTGACCTGGTCAGGGGTTTTGCTGAGAGTATCTCTGTGAAACCGGTTTTTGTGCCCGCAGGCAATAATTACGCCCGGGTTATTGAAGCTGTGTCCCGGGGGCAGGCTGATATGGCCATAAGCGAATTGAGCAAGACCATGAGCAGGGCCAGGAAAGTGCTTTTCAGCCGGCCTTATATGGTCTCTGGAATAACTCTGCTGGTCAACCGGCTTACCGAGGCCCGCCTGCAACCCACTCAGGGGGGTAAAGATTACAAAGTGCAGGAAGACAGGCATGAATACCTTCTGGAACGTCTGAATAATTCCAGTTACACCGTGGCCTGTATGGAAGGTTCAATTCAGGATGAGCTGATTCAAAGATTTTTTCCGGAAGTTCAAGTTTTGACCACCAGAAACTGGGTTCAGGCAGGAGAACTTGCTGTGTCCGGAGAAGCTGACGCGGCCATGCTGCCGGACCGCATCTATTTGCTCATGGCCCGGCAAAACCCGGAAGTGGACTATAAAGCACTTCCGGTCTCTCTGATTCCGGATCCCCTGAACATCGCGGTCAGTCCTGACAAGCCCGAACTGCTGCGCCTGGTCAATGATTACCTGGATGTCACCGCTCATCTCCGAGAAACCAGTATTCCCGGACTTATGCGAAAATACATGGACTATCCCCAGGATGACCGTAAATCGCTGGAGTCATCAGCACAGCAGGACACAAAATCCAGAACAGGATCCAGGTCATATCTGGTCCCTGCTGTTTTGACCGCGATATATTCAGTAGCGATCTTCCTTTTCTGGCTGCTGATTATTCGAAGAAGAGATGAAAGACACTGGCTCCTCAGCCCCTGGGCTGTGCTTCTCGGGCTGGTCCTTGGCACGGCTACGGGGAGTCTTCTTGCCACTCCACCTTTTTTTGCAGGACCTCTGGCCGGTCTGTTTATCAGGTTCTGGCAGTTGTGCGTTCTGCCCATAATGATCACCGCGGTGATTACCAGTATCTACCGTCTGCTGAGTGATGGAAGCAATTCCGGACTTGTAATGCGTCTGGTTCTGGTTCTGGCGGGAACAATGGTGACGGTTGCCGCTCTGGGCGTACTGCTGGCTGCCTGGGGGCGTCCTGGTGCTGATTTTTCTCCTGAAGCCCAGCAGATTCTGGTCAAAAATCTGGATCTTTCCCGCGTCATGGAGGCCGCCCCGGGCAGGGACGTTTTCCAGCAATTGATGGACATGGCCCGGTCCATAGTACCAGGCAATGTGCTTGAGCCGATAGTGAACAATCAGACCCTGTCGGTTTTGTTCCTGGCTCTTTTTTTCGGTGTCATGCTGACCCGCTGCCGGGTTGAGGCCAGGCAGGCGGTGGTCAATGTCCTGGACGCGGTACAGGGTGTGTTTACCGGAATGGTCCGCGCCTCTCTTTATCTTCTGCCTGCGGCGCTTTTTCTTTTGACTATGGATTTCGCCTCGCGCATGGGTGTTGAAATGCTGGGAGCGCTCATGAGGTTGACGTTGCTGATGGCCCTGGCCTTGGTGCCGCCCCTGCTCTTTGGTCTGGCTGCCCTGCGTGTCAGACTGGGCTTTTCTCTGGGTGAACTGCTCCATAAATTTATGCCCATGGCGCTTATGGCGTTTTCCACGCGCAGCAGTGTAGTGGCAATGCCTTTGGGCCTGGAGGCTTTTCGCAGTCTGGCCTCCGGAACTTCCAGTCGGGCATCAGGCCTTGATCAGAATCAGATCATGGCCTCGTTCCCTTTGCTTCTGATGGCCTGTCATTGCGGATTTATCATATTCTTCTGCCTGATTCCGGTGTTCATCGGTCAGGTCTTTGGAGTGGATTTTACTGTCAGCCAGTACTTATTCATGATCTTTGGCGCTGTTCTCAGTGCCCTGGCCGCTACCGGCGCCATGGCCATGACTCATGTTCTGCTTCTGCCCATCATATGCGAACCGCTGGGGCTTCCTGTTGAGCCGGCCGTTATTGCGGGATACGCCCTTTTGACTATAATGAGTCCGTTCTCGGCCGCTGTCCAGACACTTTTCAGCAGCGGTTTGGCCTCTTTAATTGCTGTAAATCGCTCTGATGCATCACTTGCCGGCAACATTCAGAATAAAGATCAGACTGATAATTGACAATACGAACAAAAGGTCATGCGGTTTTGCAGCCAAAGCACGCCTTGCCCCGCATGACCCTTTTTACTTCGTCAGCCTCTCATGCTGTCATTCTTCTCTGATTTCCTGTCCAGCGCCGCAGAGAGCGATTAGTGCTGGCAATAGTCTGGATGCCAGCCCTCGTACCTCGTGCCCCCCATGCTGTGGCTCCACTTGCAGCCTGTTTCGGAATGATCTTATCCATAAAATTAAGAACACTTCCGGCGCGCTTCCCTGTATCTGACTCCGCAATCTCCGTAATCCGGGCCATACTCGGTCTTTACAGAAATCATGCCCAGATATTCGCCGGTTTCGCAAACGAAACATTCGACATCGAGCATGTCCATTTCATTGCAGGAATCCGGAGAAGGCGATTGTCCGGCAAAAACAGGTGCGGTGAAAAGACTTGCTGTCCACAGAGCAACGACTGCGATAAGTGCCGGCACGAAACACCCCTTGCTTAATTTAATTTTGTTCATTTCCCTTCCTCATAAGTTAAAAGGTCTGTTTCAGGCTGGATGCCTGATATGGATTGTA
This sequence comes from Desulfonatronovibrio sp., assembly GCA_046496945.1. GTDB lineage: Bacteria > Desulfobacterota > Desulfovibrionia > Desulfovibrionales > Desulfonatronovibrionaceae > Desulfonatronovibrio. The sequence continues at coordinate 7,283 of JAWOGL010000103.1, read as the reverse complement.
AAGAAAAATCCAGACCAAGCTCAAGTGCCTGGATTTTAACGCTTTTTGTCCAAGTGATATGAGTTGTTTTCCGGAAGTTGGCAGTTGTCTGCCAACAGCGTTTGCAGCCTGCTCAAAAGGGCCTGCCGGACCTGAACGCCATGGCCCGGACCACGGACCACGCCGTCAGCAGGCCGGCCAGCAGCCACAGCCAGGATTTCCGGAACGGGGTACGTTCCCCAAAAGGCACCAGCTTCACCTTATGGCAGGCCATGCCGCACTCCTCTGCGCTCACCAGCCACAGGGCGTTATACATGGCGTTGATGCGCTGGGTGGTCGTGGCCGCGCCGCGGCCATGGACTTTCACCCAGCAAAAGTGCTGATCAGTGCCGGTGAACTTATCCCGCGTGAATATAGGCGTGGAAGAAGTGTCGGTCCAGACAGCCGCTGTTTGCCGGTGAAGGATTGGTCGCCGGCCAAACATTGCCGGCATGCGAAACCAGCACAGGCTCCAGTCTTTTGATTTGTCTGGGCGTTGAAAATCTCCCAATTGGCTTTGTCGCTGCAATAAGTTCAAACTCGCACCTGCTAAATACGCCCCAGTGAAACAAAAGAAGGTTTCACTGGGTGATTTTTAACCTTGAACTTTTTTTTGCTCCTTGCCCTTGGAATTTTTGAACAGCCAGCCTGATAAGGACTTTTTCAAAACACTGTTAAGTCGTTAGCAGTGATGAGTAGATACGTTTCCGGAAAGAAAACCATAAGCTACAACATCCTGAAAAAATGACTTTCCAGATAAAACCCAAGTAACTTTAGGTAGATTAAAAAAGAAACTTTGATTAAGGCCTATCCGTAAGAGGTAGTTGTAAACATGGAAAGCATTTAACAGCCTGTCTGGTATGAACTTTTTCAACACGCTGTTAATGTTCATAACCATTTACATGGCGCGAATCCGCATTGGAACGAGAATGTGTTTTTGCTGCCTTCAGGAGGGTTAATTTATGACACAGTCAGGGAAACCATCCAACCTGGTATATAGCGTTACAGAAAGGCCTCCCCTTTGGATCGCGTTTTTGTCCTCTTTTCAGCATTTATGCGTCTTTGCCATTTCCTTTATATTTCCAGTGATGATCGTCAGGAGCATTGGCGGCAGCACCATTGAAGCGTCTTTTCTGGTCAGCATGTCCATGATCGCCGGAGGCATAGGGGTCATGGTCCAGGCTTTTTCCAGGGGACCACTGGGCTCGGGTTATCTGTGTCCTCAGGTATGCGGACCGTCCTTTCTGGTGGCTTCGATCCTGGCTGCAAAAACCGGCGGCTTGAGTCTGATGCTGGGAATGACATTTATTGCCGGACTGGCCGAAGCGTTATTCTCCAGGATTATGCCTTATCTCCGTTTTCTTTTTCCGCCGGAGATCACCGGCTTGATCGTGGCGTTGGTGGGGATAACAGTGGTCCGTTTCGCCGCCATGAACTTTTTCGGTATGGGACCGGAGAGCGCCGCAGTCCATCCGGTGGAAGTCATGCTTTCGCTGTTCATCCTGAGCCTTATTATCGGTCTGAATGTCTGGAGCAAGGGAAAACTGAAACTTTTCTGTGTGCTGGTGGGAATGCTGACAGGATATATACTGGCCTACGCCTTGGGGTTGATCGATACGGACCAGATAGCCCTGATAGCAGAAAGTCCCATTTTCTGGTTTCCTTTGACCCATCATCCAGGCTGGTCCTTTGAATTCACTCTCGTGATTCCGTTTCTTATAGCCATGATATGTTCATCTCTGAAAAGCGTAGGGGATTTGACCACCTGTCAGAAAATCAATGATACCAACTGGAAAAGAACGGATATGAATAATATCGGCAAAGGCATCCTGGCTGATTCTGTGGGATGCATGTCTGCGGGAGTCCTGGGAGGCATGGGGCAATCCACCTCTTCAACCAATGTCGGTTTGTCCATAGCCACCGGGATTACAAGCAGATTCGTAGCCTATCCAATGGGTCTTCTGCTTATTCTTCTTGGATTTTTCCCAAAATTGTCCCTGGTTTTTGCCATTATGCCCAGACCGGTTATGGGCGCGGCCCTGATCTTTGCCCTGAGCTTTATGATCGTGGCGGGTTTTCAGATTGTCATGAGCAGGATGATTGATGCCAGAAAGACGTTTATTGTCGGCATTTCGCTGATTTTTGCCCTGACTGTGGACATTATGCCTGAATTGTATGATAATATTCATTCCTGGATACATGTTCTCTTCAGTTCTTCCCTGGCCACCGGGACCCTGACCGCTGTTTTTTTGAACCTGTTATTTCAGATCGGGAAGACCAAAAAAGTGCATGTCATGGTCAAGCCGGAGATCAGCTCATCAGCTCTTCTGGTCGATTTCATAGAAAAGAACGGAGCTCAATGGGGAGCCAGGCCGGAGGTGATTGCCAGGGCTGCTGCAGCGGTTAATGAATTTTTAGAGGCTGCGGTGGAACATGGCCTCACAGATCAGGATATAAAGATGGAGATTTGTTTTGACGAATTCAATCTTGATGTTCATTTGCTTTATCAGGGTGAGCCCATGAATTTTCCCTGCGACCCGCCTGATTTAAAAAGGGTTCTGGATGACAGAACCGAACAGTTTAAATTTTCCTGTTACCTTATGGAAAGACATACCGATAAAATTAAAAGCGTGGCCAAAAAAGGTGCAGTGACGCTTCATCTTCATTTTGACCATTAGTAAGTCTTGCGGGCGGATTAGCCAGGTTATTGTACGTATGCAGTGGGTTTTTGGTCAGTCAGTAAAAGGAGGAGGGAAATGCCAAGCTTGACAACTGAGTTGCTCAGGCCCTTTGTTTTGGCGGCTGCCGCAGTGGCTGTTTTTTGTGTATTATTTTTTTCTGTGGGAATAGAACCGGGAAACGCGAGCCAGACAGCGCCCCGGAAACACAAAGAAGATTTGGAACTGGAGTTTCTCAGCGCTGAAGATATTTGGGAACTTGGCCGGATTTCCACTCCGCGGGTTTCTCCGGACAATACCCAGGTACTTTTTCAGGTCACAGAATATGACCTGGAAGAGAATACAGAGGCTGATTATATCCATGTGGTGGATCTTGATGGGATGCACGGCCGGCGCATATCCCCTGATGAAGGTGCTGACGGCCATGCCCGCTGGAGACCTGATGCCCGGAAGATAGGTTTCATTCATGACCGGCAGCTCTGGGAGATGAATCCTGACGGCACCGGGCGCAGGCAAATTTCACATGTTTCGGCCGGAATCACGGGGTTTGAATATTCTCCTGATCAGTCAAAGATTCTTCTCACCAGTCCTGTACCTTCAGACGGGCCGGGCAGTGAACTTTTCCAGGGGCTGGACAAGACAAGCGCGGTAATGACTGATGAACTCATGTACCGCCACTGGGATTCATGGGTCGACTCTTACTCTCATATTTTTACGGCAGATTATGCTGAAGACGGCATCAGCCGGGTAGAGAATATTATGGAAGGTCTGGAGCTGGAATCGCCTTTTAGACCGTTTGGAGGGACGGAGCAGATCGCCTGGAGTCCGGATTCAAGGTTTATCGCTTATACGGCCAGGGACCGCGACGGCAGAGAATACGCCATGACCACTGACTCCAGAATCATGCTCTATGATCTGATCAGCGGCCAGACCAGAACTCTCAGCACCGGCAAAGGATATGACATGGATCCGGCTTTTTCCCCGGACGGAAGCTCCATTGCCTGGCTGAGCATGGAGACTCCCGGATATGAAGCGGACAAAAACAGGCTTATGGTCATGGATCTTGATTCCGGAATGATTAATGATCTGACAACAGGTTTTGACCAGGATGTGGATGAATTTGTCTGGTCCGAAGAGGGATACATTTATTTTGCCAGTCTGAGCAGGGCATCCACCATGATCTATGGTGTTGATCCGCGTGCAGGCAATATTGAGGTCCTGACCGAGAGCGGATGGACCTATTCAGAGCTTTCAGCTGCCGGCGACAGGATGGTGGCCTTAAAATCAAGCATGTCCTCCCCTGCTGAGGTGTTTCTTCTGAATCCGGACACTGGCAGGGAAAAAAATATATCCCGGATCAATGATGAATTCCTGAGCCGGTTTGACATGGGACAGGTCAGGGAAATGCAGGTGGAGACCACAGATGGTCAGGACATGATGGTAATGCTGATCCTGCCGCCGGGCTTTGATCCGGACAAAAAATATCCGGGTCTGCTTTACTGTCAGGGAGGCCCTGAATCGCCTGTGGATCATTACTGGTCGTACCGGTGGAACTTTCAGACTCTGGCCGCGGCCGGATATGTGATTGTGGCTCCAGCCCGCAGAGGGGTTCCCGGCTTCGGCCAGAAATGGAAAGAAGGCGTGCTTGAAGATTGGGGAGGCCTTCCCATGCAGGATCTGCTGAGGGGCATAGACGCGGCAGCTGAAAAATCCTGGGTGGATGAGGACAGGCTTGCTGCTGTAGGTCCCAGTTTCGGGGGCTTTTCCATCTACTGGCTGGCCGGCAATCATGAGGGAAGGTTTAAGGCACTGGTGGCCCATGACGGGATTTTTCACCTGGAAAGCATGTACGCCGTGACCGAGGAAACTTTTTTCCTGAACAAACAGCTTGGCGGCCCGTTCTGGGAAAAGGAGAGTGATCAGGTTCAGTCCGCGTATGCCGCTTCTCCGCACAATTTTGTCCGGAACTGGGACACTCCGCTTCTGGTTATTCATGGAGGCCGGGATTACAGGGTCCCGGATTCTCAGGGACTAGGGGCTTTCAATGCGGCCAGGATCAAAGGGGTTCCTGCCAGGCTTCTTTATTTTCCTGATGAAAACCACTGGGTTATGAGCCCCCAGAACAGTGTGCTGTGGTACAGAACGGTTATTGACTGGCTGGATAAATGGACTCAGGCAGACAGGGGATAAGAAGTTTCAACCTTTAACAGGTTGTTGAAAATCTCCCAATTGCCGCGCCGCTGCAATAAGTTCAAAAGCTTACGTATCATAAATACGCCCCAGTGAAACAAAGGAAGGTTTCACGGGATAAACTGCGACCTTGAACGTTTTTTGCTGTTTATCCGGCACCCACTTAAGTGAGTATTATCCCGTAGTATAAGTCTTTAGTGGCGTCCTAAGTGGGTGCCGGACTGACGCTTGAAATTTTTGATCAGCCAGCCTGATAAGGACTTTTTCAAAACACTGTTAGAACGCCTTTTTCAGAGCAATACTTAGATATAACTATATATACTGAGCATTTCCAGCGTGGCTGAAAGTGCACAAGTTAAGGTATATATTGTACACTTTGTGCGTAGCTGAAAGTGTGCAGGTTGCAGGGCATGTGATGATCGAGAGCTGAGTTACCCGGTTATCTGCTCAGGATGAACTGTGTTCCTCGAGCAGTGACACTTTTCCGGGCGGATTAGCCAGGTTATTATACGTATGCAGCGGTTTGTTTGGTCAGTAACCGGAACCCGCGGACAGGCAGGGCAGTGAGACTTTGAAAAATCGGTTTCTGGAAGCTAAAAGGTCCAGCTGCTGACGCGCGGCTGTTTTTTCAGCATTCAGCCATGTTCACGGCCAGTCCTCCGGCGGCTGTTTCTTTGTATTTATCTGACATGTCCCTGCCTGTTTCCAGCATGACCTTAACTGCCGCGTCAAAGCCCACCTTCTGATGTCTGACATCCCCTGCCGAGGCCAGAAGAAAGGCATTATAGGCCTTGACCGCCCCCATGGCGTTTCGTTCGATGCACGGTATCTGGACATAGCCTGAGACCGGATCACAGGTCAGTCCCAGATGGTGTTCCAGGGCGATCTCGGCTGCTGCCGAGGCTGTTTCCGGACTGAAACCAAAAGCGGTGCAAAGCATGGCCGCAGCCATGGCTGAAGCAGTCCCGATTTCGCCCTGACAGCCTACTTCTGCTCCGGCAATACTGGCGTTGTGCTTTACCAGAAATCCTATAGCCGCGGCCATGCACAATCCCTTGCGAAGCTTTGTGCCGCTGAGACGCGGTCTGGTCCGGAGATGACGCAACACCGCAGGTAGTACCCCGGCAGCCCCAAGAGTGGGAGCGGTGACTACAATTCCTCCGGAAGCGTTTTCCTCGGCTGCTGCCAGGGCAAATGCGTTCAGTTCCAGCAGCATCCGATTGGCATGGCCGTGGCTTTTAAAGGCTTTGCTGTACAGTCCAGGTGCCTTGCGGCTAAGGCCTATGGGGCCGGGCAGCACGCCATTGGTTTTCAAGCCCCTGGTTACAGCGTTGTCCATGACCGCCATGATACTATCCAGTTCAGCAAGTATCTCCTGTCTGGATTTTTTAAAAACAGCAGATTCGTTGGCCAGGATCACCTCGTCCGGCCCTATGTGTTCCCGGTCGCAGATTTTTAAGAACTGGACCATGCTTTCATACGGGTATGCCGGACCTTTTTGCTCAACCGGCTTATAGCCTGGCCACTGGATAAAGCCTCCGCCAACTGAATAATAAACCTGTTCAAGCAGGATATCCTGTCCACCCAGAAGACGCAGGATCAGGGTGTTGGAGTAAGGATGTTCATGAGAGACCGGACCGTATTCAAAATGATTTCTTGTCAGCGGAATATTTTTTTCACCCAGCTTAAGCATAATCCCGGGGCTGTTCCTCTGCAGCAGAGAAGAAAACTCTTCAGGGCTGATCCTGTCGGGGAGCCAGCCCAGCAGACCGGCAGCTATGGCTCGGTCGGTCCCGTGTCCTTTTCCTGTGGCACTCAGAGATCCAAGCAGCCGTACCCTGATTCCCGTGGCTGTCTTTGTTTTTTCTGGAGAAAGCCTGAGCATTCTTTCCCTGAAATCAAGTCCCGCAGACATGGGACCGATAGTATGTGAGCTGCTGGGTCCCGGACCGGTCTTGAACAGCTCAAACAGGGACAAATTTATGCGGCTCATATACTGCCTTGATCATGCTTAGGGCTGTTGTTCACAAATAAGGCTCCTAGAATGACTCTCTGTTAATTATTAGGACATGGTGCTTCTGGTTCGTGCCCATCATACGGGGCACCATAATCTTCCTTGAAAAAATCGGTCATTGGGTGAATGGCTTGCAAAAATTTGTAAGAGGCGTCTAACTTGACTGTTCCGCGGCACTCCTGAGTGTTTTCCCGGCCTTGAATCTGGGTACTCTTGCAGCTGAAATGTTCAGCACTTCCCCTGTCTGGGGGTGGCGTCCGGTTCTGGGTTTTCTTTCAGCTACGGAAAAAGTGCCGAATCCCGTTAAGGTGACTTTGCCGCCGTTTTTCAGTTCGTCTGCAACGGTATCAAAGATACCCTGAAGTACCTTATGGGCATATGTT